>NZ_DEYR01000062.1:0-12480 GCF_002364635.1 Pseudomonas sp. UBA3153 | reverse complement strand
GGCTGAAGCCCACCCTACCGCCACCCTACCAACCCGGCACACCCTGGCGGATCGCCTGGGAAAAGTCCGCCCGCCCGGCCGCCTGCCTGGCCCGCTCGGTGATCCGCCCGCGCTCGCGCAGCTGTTCCAGCGACAACCCCGGTTGCAGGCCGCCCTGCTCCATCACGTAGCCGGGCAGGTAGCCGCTGAGCAGCAACCGGTAATCCAGCGGCAGGCCGCCGACGATCTTCTGCATCATCTGGAACACCAGCGTCGTGCAGTTGGCGGTGGCGCTGTTGTACCAGCGCGGCTCCCGCTGCAACTCATTGGCCTGTTCGACGTACGCCAGCAGCAGTTGGCGGATGTCCTCGCGCGGCAGGTCGACGCGGTACAGGTAATCGTCTTCGCCACGCACATTGGTGCGTACCGCGACGATATCCCGCTCTTCGGCGGCGATGATGCTCAGTTCGTACTGTTTGAAGAAGCCGGCCAGCGACGAATAGCGTTCGCCCTTCTCCTTGCGGATTTCCACCGAGAAGGTCAGGAAACGGCCGTCGCCGAAACCGAAGGACACCAGCACATGGGCGATCGCCGGCATCCCCCAGTAGGACGTGACGAAGTCGACGGACTCCAGCCGCGAAAGGTCATAGCGTTGTGCCTGCCAACGCACGTCGAAGTCCTCGTCGCTGCGCCAGGTGAAGTCGCGCACCTGGTCCATGAGCAGGAGGTCGCCCTCGACCCGGCCGGTGGCGAGCTTGGCCACATCCGGACTCCAGTCGCGGGTCGCTGACGGTGCAATGGCGTTCCACCAGACCAGCAGCGCAGCGAAACCGAGCGCGTAGCCGGCCAGGCCGAGCAGCACCCGGTGGCGCCAGAGCAGCACCAGCGCGAGCATGCTCAGCAGTACCCACGCCGCGGCGCCGGCATAGCGCAGCGCCGTCGGGCCGGGCAGCCGGTAGCTCAGCGCCAGCGCGGCCCAGGCCGCCGAGGCCAGCACCAGCAGCGAAGTCAGGGTAAGCAGAAGTACACGCCACATGAACGTCATCCCTATCAGGGCCGGAAATTGAGAGAGCCTCGCCTCGAGGCGGGCCTGCATCCTATCGCGACGGACGTCGATGCCCGTCTCCGCTAGGGACAGTTCCGCGGCCGATTCGTCCCGCCGCACGCGGCTCGGAAGAAAACCGCTGCCGCCGCCGGAACGCCTGCAGGCACGCATGGTCGGAGCTTTCTACAACACCGAACACATCGGTCGCCGCAGTGGAGAGCGCAGATGGGTACTGTTTACTACGTCGGAACCTGCCCGCATTGCCTGGCCACCAAGCGCACCTTCACCTCGTGCCGACAGACGCTGCTACGCAAGAACGAGTCCGGCTCGCGCTGGCGCCTGCAGATGAGCTGCAACACCTGTACGCGCCGCGTCGACGTGCTGCTGGCCTCGGCCGGACTCGACGGCCCGATGGATGGCCCTGGCTCGATCACCCTGCCGCGCCACGGCGGGCAGATTGCGCCGGCGCTGCCGTTCGTCGTCCACGCGGTGTATCCGAAACCGCGGGCGATCCCCGCCCCCTTCGCCACGCCGCTGCAGCCGGCGGACCGCCTCTCGGCGGCACGTGCGCGGCTGGCACTTGGCGACTTCGAAGCCTGCGCGACGCTCTGTGTCAGCGCGCTGGACCTGGCCAGCCACGACCTGCTGCCGGGCACCGCCGGCCTGCGCGAGCGCTTCCATCGTCTGCGCAACGAGGGCGTGATCCCGTCGGCGCTGGCCGCCTGGGGTCATTTCGTCCGCATCGAGGGCAGCGCTGCGACGCTGCTCGACGACGACGTCGCCGAGGAGGAAGCCCAGGAACTTCTGGACTTCACCGAGACCTTCCTGCTGTTCGCCTTTTCCCGCCCCGGCGCGGGAATCGCCGCGCCTCGCCGGCGCGCGGGCTGATCCGAGGACCGGTTTCCGCAGCCGCAGCGCCAACGGATCGACTGACCGACATCCCCCTCCACGACGAGAGAAGGCGCGCATCGATTGCCTGATGCAGCGCCTTGTCGGCGCTCGGCGGCCGCACGGCTGCCCTCCGATGCACTGGAAGAAACATGTATGGCGTCAAGCCATGCGGGAACAAAAACGGATGGATTGATATCAAATTTGTAACAGTGAATTGCACAACTTTTTCACTGCGACAATTTGTAACACCTTACCCTATAAAAACGTCGGGAAGAGACGACCAACGGACCACGGCCAATCGGTTCCGGTGCAGCGCATCGACCTGGCCCCTGCCCCTCAAAGGTCGCGTGCCCCCACGTGGATGTTTCCGCCTGCGCCTGCATGGCAACGGCACCACCGTGAACTGATAGCGACTACGCCGCTTTCGGCGAGCAGCCCCCGGCTCGTCAGACGCGTATCGCAGGAGCCTCGCATGACCGATAAATCCAAAGGCTTTACCCGGCGGCAGATCCTTGTCTCGTCGGCGGCTTCGCTTGCCGTCGGCGCCGCCGCCAGCGCCAAGGCGGCCACCGTGGCCGGTACGCCCGGGTGGATTCCCTTCGACCACAACGGCCCGATGCACTACGACACGCCCGGCTGGCAGTTCTTCACGGCCGAGGAAGCCCGCGAAGTCGAGGCAATCGTCGAGCGCCTGATTCCCGCCGACGACCTCAGCGTCAGTGGCAAGGACGCCGGCTGCGCGGTGTTCATCGACCGTCAGCTGGCCGGCGAATACGGCACCTTCGCCCGGCTCTACCGCGAAGGCCCCTTCACGCCGGGTACGCCGGCGCAGGCGGACCAGTCGCCGCTGGTGCCGCAGGAGCGTTACCGCATCGGCCTCGCCGCCCTCGGCAAGTACTGCCAGGCGCAGTTCCAGAAGCCGTTCAGCGGCCTCGATGGCGAGCAGCGCGACAAGGTGCTGACCGACCTGGAGAAAGGTGCGATCACCCTCGAGGGCATCGACGCCCAGTTCTTCTTCCAGCAGGTGCTGGGCAACACCATGGAAGGCTTCTTCGCCGACCCGATCTATGGCGGCAACCGCGACATGGTGAGCTGGAAAATGATCGGTTTCCCCGGTGCGCGTTATGACTACCGCGACTACATCGCGCTGCATAACCAGAAGCTCGACCTGGTACCGCTCTCCATCATCGGCAGCTCCGCCTGGAACAAGAAGGGTTAATCGACATGGCTACACCTAAGAAACTTCCCGCCACCGACGTGGTGGTCGTGGGCCTCGGCTGGGCGGGCTCGATCATTGCCAAGGAACTCGCCGACGAAGGCCTGAACGTGATGGGCTTCGAGCGCGGCCCGTGGCGCGACACCGCGGTGGACTTCAACCTGGCGTCCGCCACCGACGAGCTGCGCTACAACCGCCGCCAGGAACTGATGCTGCGGACCAAGCAGAACACCTGCACGATGCGCAACACGCCAGCCGAAACCGCCCTACCGATGCGCGACTGGGGTTCCTTCCACCCCGGCAACGGCACCGGTGGTGCCGGCAACCACTGGGCCGGCATCACCTTTCGCTTCCAGCCCACTGAATTCCGCCTCGCCAGCTATTTGCAGGAGCGCTATGGCAAGGAAGTGCCCGCCGAGCTGACCCTGCAGGACTGGGGCACCACCTGGGAGGAAATGGAACCGCACTACGACGCCTTCGAGCGCCTGGCAGGGGTTTCCGGCAAGGCCGGCAACCTCAACGGCACCGTCGTCGAGGGCGGCAACCCGTTCGAGGGCGCCCGCTCCCGGGAATACCCGAACCCGCCGACCGCGCAGACCTACGCCCCGACGCTGTTCGCCGAAGCCGCGCGCAACCTGGGCTACAAGCCGTTCCCGGTACCCTCGGCGCTGGCCTCGCAGGCCTACACCAACCAGTACGGCGTGACCATGGGGCCGTGCACCTTCTGCGGTTTCTGCACCAACTACGGCTGCGCCAACTATTCCAAGGCCAGCGCCATCGTCAACGTGCTGCCGGCGCTGATCCGCATGCCCAACTTCACCGCCAGGACCAACGCCGAAGTGCTGAAGGTCACGCTGGACAGCACCGGCAAGAAAGCCACCGGGATCATCTACGTCGATGCCAACGGTGATCACTTCGAGCAGCCGGCGGAGATCGTCGTGGTCGCCGCGTTCATCTTCGAGAACGTGCGCCTGATGCTGCTTTCCGGCGTCGGCCAGCCCTACGACCCGGTCACCAACACCGGCACCACCGGGCGCAACTACGCCTACCAGACGGCCAACAGCGTGCGCCTGTTCTTCGATGACAAGAACTTCAACCCGTTCATCGGCGGCGGCGCCATCGGCATGGGCATCGACGAGTTCAACAACGACAACTTCGACCACTCCGGCCTGGGTTTCGTCGGCGGCGGCAGCACCCGGGTGACACCGATCGGCGCCGCGCCCATCGACTCGCGCCCGGTGCCGCCAGGCACCCCGGCCTGGGGTTCGCAGTGGAAGAAGGCGACGGTGGAGAACTACGCCAGCTCGATGTCCATCGGTTGCGAGGCGAGCAGCTATAGCAAACGCACCAACTACCTGTCGCTGGACCCGAACTACACCGACCCGCACGGTCGCCCGCTGCTGCGTATCACCTTCGACTTCCCGGAGAACGACCTGCGCATGGCCGAGTACTGCACCAACAAGGTCGCCGAGATCGCCAAGAGCATGAACCCCCGGGCGTTGTTCCCCTCGCCGCGCAAGGGTCCGTGGGCGAACACTTCGTACCAGTCCTCGCACATCGTCGGCGGTTTCATCATGGGCGCCGATCCGAAGAACAGCTCGGTGAACAAGCACCTGCAGGTCTGGGGCGTGCCGAACCTGTTCGTGGTCGGCTCCTCGGCCTTCCCGCAGAACCCTGGCTACAACCCGACCGGCACCGTGGGCGCCCTGGCCTTCAAGGCCGCGGATGCGATCCGCAGGCTCTATCTCAAGCGTCCGGGGGAGATGATCAGCGTATGAAAACCACACTCTCCCTGTGTGCCGGCCTGCTTGCCCTGAGCCTCGGCACGGCCAACGCGGCCAGCGGCGGCGACTCCTACAACCTAGTGCAGAAAGGCCGCTACCTGGCGACCCTCGGCGACTGCACGGCGTGCCACACACAGCCGGGCAAGCCGTTGTTCGCCGGTGGCGTGAGCATCGACACCCCGTTCGGCAAGCTGGTCGGCGCCAACATCACCCCCGACCCGGGCACCGGCATCGGTGGCTGGAGCTTCGAGGACTTCCAGAACGTCATGTCCAGGGGCCACGCGCCGGGCGGCAAGCGCCTCTACGGGGCGATGCCGTTCACCGCATACACCAAGGTCAGTCGCGAGGACAACCAGGCCATCTGGGCCTACCTGCAGACGGTCCAGCCGGTTCACAACCCGGTGGAAACCAACCTGCTGCCGTTCCCGTTCAACCTGCGCAGCAGCCTGATCGCCTGGAACCTGCTCAACTTCGAGGAAGGCGAATTCAAGCCCGACGCGAAGAAATCCGAGCAATGGAACCGCGGCGCCTACCTCGTCCAGGGCCTCGGCCACTGCGGCACCTGCCACACGCCGAAGAGCCTGATCGGCAGCGACAAGAACGACGCCTTCCTCGCCGGCGCCAATCTGCAGGGCTGGGTCGCGCCGAACATCACCGCCGATCCGCACAGCGGTATCGGCGCGTGGAGCGTCGAGGAAATCGTCCAGTACCTGAAGACCGGCGCCAACCGCTTCGACATCGCCTCCGGGCCGATGGCCGAAGCCGTGGAGCACTCCACCCAGCACTGGAAGGACGAGGACCTGATGGCGGTGGCGGTCTACCTCAAGGACGACCCGCGGACCGACTGGCCGAAGCCCGTCGAACCGCTGGCCGCGGACAGCCCGGCGATGGTTGCCGGCAAGGCGATCTACGCCGACCGCTGCTCGGCCTGCCACGTCGGTTCCGGCGAAGGGATCGCGCACTTGTTCCCGAAACTCGCCAAGGCCCCGCTGGTGAACGCCGCCGATACCGCTTCGCTGATCCGCGTGGTCCTGGCCGGCAGCCGCGCCGGCGGCACCGAGGCGGCACCCACCGCGCCGGCGATGCCGTCGTTCGCCTGGAACCTCAGCGACGAGAACATCGCCGACGTGCTGACCTACGTGCGCAACAGCTGGGGCAACTCCGCCTCGCCGGTTTCCAGCGCCGAGGTGACCGACCTGCGGGACAGCCTGAACCAGCGCTGAGCCGCGCGACACACCATCCGCCACGCGCTTCGCTGGCGTAACGAAAAGGCCACCCGCTCGGGTGGCCTTTTTCTTTCCTTGACCCGAAACCCACCTACCCTTTGCCTGACAGCCGTGGACGGCCCGGACAAAAAATCCTCCCGACGGAGGTGCGGTCCGCAGTCCGAACGGTCACACTCTGCAACATGTTCAGCCACTGAGAGCCGCAATGCAGGAACCCGTCGAAGTCGCCGTCAGCCCCATCCCCCCCCGTCTTGGTTGGCTCGACCGCCTGAGTCTCTACCGCCAGCCCATTGGCCTCGCCCTCACCCTGATCCTGTTCGCGCTCGGCCTGCTGGCGTGCTGGCACCTGCTCCACGAACTCGATCCGGACGGCCTGCGCGCCGCGCTCTTCGACGTACCCCAGGCCAGCATCTATGGCGCCCTCGCGGCCACGGCGCTTAGCTTCGTCGCGCTGCTCGGCTATGAATGGTCGGCGATGCACTACGCCGGAGTGAAGCTGCCGGCCTCGCGGCTGACGCTGGGCAGCTTCTGCGCCTTCTCGATCGGCAACGCGGTGGGTTTCTCGCTGCTCTCCGGCGGCTCGGTGCGCTACCGGCTGTATGCCCGCGAAGGGCTGAGCGCCGGCGACATCGCCCGGATCAGCCTGTTCGCCAGCCTCTCGCTGGGCTGCGCACTGCCGCCGCTGTCCGCACTCGCCGCCTTGAGCGACCTGCCGGCCGCCGCCCAGGCGCTGAAACTTCCGGCGCCGCTGGTGGGCGTGCTGGCCGTGGCCATCTTGCTGGGCTGCGCCGCGCTGGTGCTGTTCCTCTCGCGCCGCCGGTTGCCGCAAGGCGGCGTGCCCGGCAGCGTCGAGGTGCAGGTGTCGCGCTGGCAGCTGCGCCTGCCCGGCGCGAAGCTGTCGCTGCTGCAACTGTTCATCACCCTGGTCGATGTCAGCGCCGCCGCCACCGTGCTCTATCTGCTGCTGCCCGAAGCGCCGCCGTTCGGCAGCTTCCTGCTGGTCTACCTGCTGGCGCTGGCGGCCGGCGTGCTCAGCCACGTTCCCGGCGGCATCGGCGTGTTCGAGGCGGTGCTGCTGGCCGCCTTCGCCGGTCAACTGGGCGCCGCGCCGCTGGCCGCCGCGCTGGTGATCTACCGGCTGATCTACGTCGGCCTGCCGCTGGTGCTCGGCTGCCTGCTGCTGCTCGCCGACGAAGCCCGGCGTTTCCTCGGCGCCGGCCGCGAAGCCCTGCGCCTGGCCTCGACGCTGGCGGCACCGGTGCTCTCGCTGCTGGTGTTCTTCGCCGGCGTGGTGCTGCTGTTTTCCGGCGCGACCCCGGCCATCGACGAGCGCCTGGACACCCTGCGCTTCCTCATTCCGCACCGGCTGATCGACATCTCCCACCTGGCCGCCAGCCTGGTCGGCGTGCTCTGCCTGCTGCTCGCCCAGGGCCTGCGCCAGCGCCTGTCGGCCGCCTGGGCGCTGACCCTTGCCCTGCTGGTGGTCGGTGCCGGGCTGTCGCTGCTCAAGGGCGTGGACTGGGAAGAGGCGATGCTGCTGTCGATCACCGCCGTGCTGCTGGCGGTGTTCCGCAAGGCCTTCTACCGCCCCAGCCGCCTGCTGGAGATGCCGCTCTCGTCGGTCAACCTGGTGGCCGCGGCGTGCGTGCTCGCGGCCTCGACCTGGCTGATGTTCTTCGTCTACCAGAACGTGCCCTACGACCATGAGCTGTGGTGGCAATTCGCTGTGGACGCCAACACCCCGCGCTCGCTGCGGGCGACGCTAGGCAGCTTCCTGCTGCTGGCGATCCTCGGCCTGGTCTGGCTGCTGCGCCCGCAGCCGCCGGAAATCCTCGAACCCGACGAAGCCGAACTGCAACGCGCGCTGGCCATCATCAAGGCCTCCGACCAGCCGGACGGCGGCCTGGTGCTCACCGGCGACAAGGCGATTCTCTTCCACCCCAACGGCGACGCCTTCCTGATGTACGCGCGACGCGGCCGCAGCCTGGTGGCGCTGTTCGACCCGATCGGCCCGGCCGCCGAACGCGGCGAGCTGATCTGGCAGTTCCGCGACCTCTGCGACCACTACCGCGCCCGCCCCGTGTTCTACCAGGTGCGCGCCGAGAACCTGCCGTACTACATGGACATCGGCCTGAGCGCGATCAAGCTCGGCGAGGAAGCCAGCGTCGACCTGGCCACCTTCGACCTCGACAGCAAGGGCAAGAAAGACCTGCGCTACACCTGGAACCGCGGCCAGCGCGACGGCCTCAGCCTGGTGATCCACGCGCCTGGCGAGGCGCCGATGGAGCACCTGGCGGCGATTTCCGAAGCCTGGATGCAGGGCAAGCAGGCACGCGAGAAGGGCTTTTCCCTCGGCCGCTTCGACACCGACTACCTGCGCCACTTCCGCATCGCCGTGGTGCTCGACAAGGACCAGCCGGTGGCCTTCGCCAGCCTGCTGGAGACCGACCAGAAGGAAGTCGCCAGCCTCGACCTGATGCGCGTGCATCCGAAGGCGCCGAAGCTGACCATGGAGTTCCTCATGCTCGGCCTGATCCTGCACTTCAAGGAAGCCGGGTATGCGCACTTCAGCCTCGGCATGGTGCCGCTGGCCGGGTTGCAGGTGCGCCGTGGCGCGCCGCTGGCCCAGCGCCTGGGCTCGCTGGTATTCCAGCGCGGCGAGCAGTTCTATAACTTCCAGGGCCTGCGCCGCTTCAAGGACAAGTTCGACCCCGAATGGGAACCGCGCTACATGGCCGTTCCCGCCGGACTCAACCCACTACTGGCCCTGGCCGATACCGCCGCGCTGATCGCCGGCGGCCTGACTGGATTGGTGAAACGCTGATGGCCTTACCGTTCTCCCGTCGCAAGACGCTGACAACCCTCCTCGTACTGGCGTGCCTGCTGCTGGGCGTGGCCTGGTGGTTCCTCAAGCCGCCGCCGAGGGCGCAACTCGAACACCCGACGCTGGCCGATGGCAGCGCGGTGACCCTGGCCGTGCCACCGGGCAAGATCGGCGCGCGCGTGGTCGTGGCCGTACCCGAAGGCCAGGGGCTGAGCGATGCGCAACTGCTGAATCTGGCCGAGCGCGGCGCGCTGCTGGTGCAGTACGTTCTCCAGCCCGGCAGTTGCGAACAGCAACGCCAGCACATGAACGATGCCGCGGCGCAGCTGAAACAGGCGCCGACGCTGGTCTCCGGTATCGGCCCGGGCGGCGTGCTCGCCTGGCGCTGGCTGGCGGCCCAGGGCAGCGACCAGGCGCGCGCGCTGTCGGTGGGTTTCTCGTTGTCGACGCCGGATTGCCCCGACGTGCTGCCGCAACGGGCAGAACACGGCCAGTGGACCATCGCCTGGAACGACAACCCGGACGATCCCAGCGCGCGCTTCGCCCGTGCGCTGGACAACGCCCATACGCAGATCGCCAACTACGACACGCCGCTGCCGCAACTGCTCGACCAGCAGTTGCAGAGCCTGCTCGCCAGCCAGGGCGAGGCCATGCCGGTGGTCGACGTGCCGGCCAAGGACCCGGTCGATACGCTGAGCCTGTTCTATTCCGGCGACGGCGGCTGGCGCGACCTCGACCGAGATGTCGCCGAGCAGATGGCGCAGCACAACTACCCGGTGATCGGCGTCGACACGCTGCGCTACTACTGGCAGCACAAGACCCCGGAACGCTCGGCCAGCGACCTCGCCGCGTTGATGAAGCACTACCAGGAAACCCGCGGCGTGAAGCACTTCGCGCTGATCGGCTACTCCTTCGGCGCCAACGTGCTGCCGGCGATCTACAACCGCCTGCCGGCGGCGACCCAGGACAGCGTGAGCTCACTGATCCTGCTGGCGCCCGAACGCAGCGTCGGTTTCGAGATCGAGGTGGAGGGCTGGCTGGGCAAGGTCAATCAGGAAGCGCCGATAGGTCCTGAGCTGAGCAAGCTGCCGGCGGCGAAGGTGCTGTGCGTCTATGGCGTCGAAGAGAAGGCGGAAACCGGCTGCACGCTGGGTAAGTTGAGCGGCCAGCCGCTGGAACTGCCCGGCGGCCACCATTACGACCAGGATTACCCGGCGCTGGCCACGCGCCTGCTCGATGCGATAAAGGCCCGGACCACGCCGTAGGCGTGGCTCCGGCGCGACGCGCGGCTTTTCCCAACCCCGGAAAACACAAAACCCGCCGAAGCGGGTTGTGTGGTACCGACTCGAAATCCCTGTCGAGGCGCCGTCCTGGCTCGGTGGTTCATCCTGCGGTTCGTGCGATCCGTCGCGCCATCCGTGGAGCAGAGATTACGGCGCGCACGCACGCGCCGGTAGAGCCAAGCCGCGACAGCGCGTGTAGGCATTTGGCTACTCGGCGCCCCATCGGCGGCGGCCCGGTGACGCTGTTGGATTCAGCGCTTCAGTTGGCGCTCCACGCGATCCGCACCCGCATTGATTTCATCGGCTTCCTGTTCCTTGGTCTTGATGGTGGTCGGCGTGATCACCTTGTCGACGGTCTCGGTCGCTTCGTCATCGCGGGTGATGTCCTTCCTCACCACATCCACCGGGTTACCGGCCTGATCCTGCTTGGGCAGGTTGGGCGGCGTGCGGTCGATAGAGGATTGGCTGGGGCGATCGGTCTGGCTCATCTTCATGTCCTTCTCACTGCATGTGAGGTTTCGAGCGCCCCGCCTGGCAGTAGTTCGATGAACCGGCCGCCCGGTCAGTTTCATCACATTTAGGGCAAGCGGCCACCGCGGACTCCAGTGGCCGGCCCACATCGAGAAGTGGAAGTTCGAATGACTGACCGGGAACCATTGCGCGATTTGCAAGGTCGTTTCGGACCATTCGTGCATTCTGCTAGCAGCTTATCGCCATCATTTAACGTAAGTCATTGATTTATAAGAGACACAAAATTGGCACGCATGCTGCGATAACAAAGCGGAATTGAACTGCTTTGGATAACTAAAAAATGAACGATCTGCTCAATGCCGTAACTGCCGCTTTCCCCGACTACGAAGTCACCGCCGTTGCCCGTCCTGACCGCGGCTGCCTGGTGACCCTCAAGAACTACGATGGCAGCTTGGTCAAGCGCGCCGCCTGCGCCGCCCAGGTATCCGACGAATTCCAGCGCGAGCGCTTCGTCAACACGATGAAACGCGACGTGGCGCTGCACTTCGGCGAACTGCCGCAGGTGGAAACCCTCAGCCGTCTGCGTCGCTCGGGCCTGCCGGCCTACAGCCACGTCTGAGCCGTCGCTGGAAGAAAAGAACCGCCTCTCGGGGCGGTTTTTCTTTATAAGTCTTTCGCCCCGTCGTCACGAGTCCGCAGCATGCCTCCGTCCCGCCGCAAGCCCGCCCCTGTCCGTGCGTCCACCGACTCCGGTTTCGTCCGCGTGCGCGGTGCCCGCGAGCACAACCTGAAGAACGTCGATGTCGATATCCCCCGCGATTCGCTGGTGGTGTTCACTGGCGTCTCCGGCTCCGGCAAGTCCTCGCTGGCGTTCGGCACGCTGTACGCGGAGGCGCAGCGGCGCTACTTCGAGTCGGTGGCGCCCTATGCCCGGCGGCTGATAGACCAGGTCGGCGTGCCCGATGTCGATGCCATCGAGGGCCTGCCGCCGGCCGTGGCGCTGCAACAACAGCGCGGCACCCCGAGCACGCGCTCCTCGGTCGGCAGCGTCACCAGCCTGTCGAGCCTGGTACGCATGCTCTACTCGCGGGCCGGCGACTATCCGCCGGAGCAGCCGATGCTCTACGCCGAGGATTTCTCGCCGAATACCCCGCAGGGCGCCTGCCCGCAATGTCATGGCCTGGGCCGCGTCTACGAAGTCACCGAGCGATCCATGGTGCCGGACGATTCGCTGAGCATCCGCCAGCGCGCCGTGGCGTCCTGGCCCACCGCGTGGCAGGGGCAGAACCTGCGCGACATCCTGGTCACGCTCGGCTACGACGTGGACATTCCCTGGCGCGACCTGCCGCGCCAGCAGCGCGACTGGATTCTCTTCACCGACGAGCAGCCGACGGTGCCGGTGTATGCCGGGCTGAGCCCCGAGGAGACGCGCCAGGCGCTGAAACGCAAGCTGGAGCCGAGCTACCAGGGCACCTTCACCGGGGCAAGGCGCTACGTGCTGCACACCTTCACCCACTCGCAAAGCGCACTGATGAAGAAGCGTGTTTCGCAGTTCATGGTTGGCAGCCCGTGCCCGCTGTGCGACGGCAAGCGGCTGAAACGCGAGGCGCTTTCGGTGACCTTCGCCGGTCACGACATCGGCACCCTCTCGCAGATGCCGCTGCTCGAACTGGCCGAGCTGTTGCGCCGGGTCGCCGAGGACATATCCGCCGACGACCCGGCACCGGCGCCGCGCGGCCGGCCCACGGCGAAGGCCGCGCG
>NZ_DEYR01000054.1:528-6019 GCF_002364635.1 Pseudomonas sp. UBA3153 | reverse complement strand
CGCTCTTCCGATCTGGCGCGGATCGAGGCGGCTGGAACGAGCCGGGGCCACGCTCGTCCGCCGTGCCGCCGGCGAACCCGGCGCCGGGCGGTTTTGGCCAGGGCTATGCCCAGCCCCAGGCGCCCTCGCGCGGCACCGGCTTTCTCGGCGGCGCGCTGCAGACCGCCGCGGGCGTGGCCGGCGGTATGGTACTGGGCAACATGCTCACCGGCCTGTTCCAGCATTCGCAGCCGCAGGAAATCGTCGAGATCATCAAGGAGCAGCCGGCCGCCGCGGACAGCGCACAGACCCAGGACTACGCCGCCAGCGACAGCGCCGACTACTCGGGCGGCAACGACTATCCGAGCGATGACGGCTACCAGGACGCGGGCCTGGACGACAGCGGTGGCGGCTTCTTCGATGACGACGACAGCTTCGTCTGAGCGCGACCAACGCACCGCAGGGCGGCGGCGAAGCGCGCATAATCGCGGTCCTTTGCCGCTGCCGTGGGTCATCCGTTGAAAAGAATCGCGCTGTTCGCCGATGTGCAGAACCTCTACTACACCGTGCGCCAGATCCACGGCTGCCACTTCGACTACACCGCGTTGTGGCGCGCGGTAGCCGGCCACGGCGAGATCGTCGAGGCCTACGCCTACGCCATCGAGCGTGGCGATCCCAAGCAGCAGCAGTTCCAGCAGATCCTGCGCAACCTGGGTTTCACGGTGATGCTCAAGCCGTTCATCCAGCGCAGCGACGGTTCGGCCAAGGGCGACTGGGACGTCGGCATCACCATCGACATGCTCGACGCCGCGCCGCGCGTCGACGAAGTGGTGCTGGCCTCCGGCGACGGCGATTTCGACCTGCTGCTCGAGCGCGTCGCCCGTGATGGCGTGACCACCCGCGTCTACGGCGTGCCCGGCCTCACCGCGCAATCGCTGATCCGTTCCGCCGGCCACTACCACCCGATCGAGGGGGAGCTGCTGCTGCGTCACTGAACGGGCGCCTGTATCGGTGCTCCACTCGGCTTCTGTATCTGTCGGCGCGCGTGGCGCTGACGCAGAATCGGCGGCCCTTCGCCGTGAGCTCCGAGCATGTCCGCGCCTCGTTTTCCCCTGCTGCTGGTCGGCGCCTTCGCCGCGCTCTACCTGGTCTGGGGCTCCACGTACCTGGTGATCCGCATCGGCGTCGAATCCTGGCCGCCGCTGCTGATGGCCGCGGTGCGCTTCCTCATCGCCGGCAGCCTGATGTTCGTCTGGCAGCGCTGGCGCGGCGCGCCGCTGCCGACGCGGCGCCAGTGGCTGGCGTCCGGGGCCGTGGGTTTTCTGCTGCTCAGTTGCGGCAACGGCGGCGTGACCCTGGCCGAGCACGGCGGCGTGGCGTCCGGCGTGGCGGCCCTGGCGGTGGCGACGATGCCGCTGTTCACCCTGGTATTCGGCCTGTTCTGGGGACATCGCAACACGCGCCTGGAATGGGCCGGGATCATCCTCGGGCTGGTCGGCATCGGCTTGCTCAACCTCGGTTCCAACCTCCAGGCCAGCCCGCTGGGCGCCGCCCTGGTGCTGTTCGCCGCCGCAGCGTGGGCGTTCGGCTCGGTATGGAGCAAGAGCCTCACGCAACCGGCCGGGCCGATGGCCAGCGCTGCGCAGATGCTGGTCGGCGGCGCGGTGCTGCTGGTTGGCAGCGTCGCCAGTGGCGAGCGCATGACCCAGGCGCCGACGCTGGCCGGCTGGGCGGCGCTGGCCTATCTGGTGCTGTTCGGCTCGATCGTCGCCTTCAGCGCCTACCTCTACCTGCTGAAGACCGTGCGTCCGGCGGCGGCCACCAGCTACGCCTACGTCAATCCGGTGGTCGCCGTGCTGCTGGGCATCGCCTTCGCTGGCGAACGCATCGGCCATGAGGAGTGGCTGGCGATGGGCCTGATCGTCGGCGCGGTGGTGCTGATCGGGCTGCCGCAGTGGCGGCGTGGGACGTAGTCGCCCATCGGAAATACTGACGGTGCGCGCGGCGCACCCTACGGCCCCTCTGGGGTTAAACTGCGCGCCTCGTTCCGTTTCCCGGTTTTTTTCATGACCTTCGCTTCCCTCGGCCTGATCGAACCCCTGCTGCGCACCCTCGAGGCCCTCGGCTACCAGACGCCCACGCCGGTGCAGTCCGAGGCGATTCCCGCCGTGCTCAAGGGCCGCGACCTGATGGCGGCCGCGCAGACCGGCACCGGCAAGACCGCCGGTTTCGCCCTGCCGCTGTTGCAGCGGCTGACCCTGGAAGGCCCGCAGGTGGCGCCCAACTCGATCCGCGCGCTGGTGCTGGTGCCGACCCGCGAGCTGGCCGAGCAGGTGCAGCAGAGTTTCCTCACCTACGGCGAGCACCTGCCGCTTTGCAGCTACGCGGTGTACGGCGGGGTCAGCATCAACCCGCAGATGATGAAGCTGCGCAAGGGCATCGACGTGCTGGTGGCGACCCCTGGGCGGTTGCTCGACCTGTACCGGCAGAACGCGGTGAAGTTCGCCCAGTTGCAGACGCTGATCCTCGACGAAGCCGACCGCATGCTCGACCTCGGCTTCTCCCGCGAGCTGGACGACCTGTTCGCCGCGCTGCCATCGAGACGTCAGACCCTGCTGTTCTCCGCGACCTTCTCCGAGGCGATCCGGCAGATGGCCGGCGAGCTGCTGCGCGATCCGCTGTCGATCGAGGTCAGCCCGCGCAACGCGGCGGCGAAGAGCGTGCGCCAATGGCTGGTCACGGTGGACAAGAAGCGCAAGTCCGAGCTCTTCCTGCACCTGCTGCGCAAGAACCGCTGGGGCCAGGTGCTGGTGTTCGCCAAGACCCGCAAGGGTGTCGACGAGCTGGAAGGCGAACTGCAGCGCAATGGCATCCGCGCCGACGCGATCCACGGCGACAAGCCGCAACCGACGCGTCTGCGCGCACTGCAACGGTTCAAGGACGGCGAGGTGCAGATCCTCGTCGCCACCGACGTCGCCGCACGCGGGCTGGACATCGACGACCTGCCGTTGGTGGTCAATTTCGATCTGCCGATCGTCGCCGAGGATTACGTGCATCGCATCGGCCGCACCGGGCGCGCCGGAGCGGCCGGCGAGGCGCTCTCGCTGGTCTGCGCCGACGAGGTGCAGCTGCTCGGGGCCATCGAAGTGCTGACCAAGCAGACCCTCAAACGCATCGAAGAAGCCGGTTTCGAGCCGGATCACCGGGTTCCGGCGACCGACGCCAGCGGCCAGGTGCTGAAGAAACCGAAGAAGCCCAAGCAGAAGAAGGACCCCGGCCCCGGCGGCAAGGTCCACCTCGGGCGCTGGTTCGACAACGACGAAAAGCCCGCCGCCAAGGCCGTGCGCAAGGCACCGGCCTTCGGCAAAGGCCCGGCGAAGGGCGCACCCAAGGGCGGCAAGCCGAAGAAGCCGTAACGCAGGCGTTCTCGGCACATCGCCGCCGTCAAGGTCGGCGCATCCGTAGGGTGGGTTAGGCGCACCGTGTGGGGCCGGGCAATCGCGGTGCTTCCGGGCCGTAACCCACCAAGCGAGCTATCGCCGACCACCGCCCGGTGGGTTACGCGGCGGTGAAGGTGGGGGTGGGGTCGATTCCTCTTCACATCGCCGCTAACCCACCCTACGGTCGGGCTTGGCGCATCCGTAGGGTGGGTTAGGCGCACCCTGTGGGGCCGGGCAATCGCGGTGCTTCCGCGCCGTAACCCACCAAGCGAGGTATCGCCAACCACCACCTGGTGGGTTACGCGGCGGTGGAGGTGGGTGGTGTGGTTGATTCCTTTGCATATCGCCGCTAACCCACCCTACGGTCGGGGGGGCGCATCTGTGGGGTGAGACGGTTGCGTTACCTCGATTGGGGTCGGATGACCCAAAGCGGTGCGCGGGTCGGTCGCAGCGCAAGGGTGGATCGCGCTGCCACGGGGCTTGCGGAGGGCTGGCGCAGATCGTGCATTTTTTCGCCGCACCTTCGTCCAGCGGCCGAGCGAGATCGCCAATGCCCCATAAATTCCTCAAGCACTGGAGCTGCGGCATCGCCCACCTGTTGTCGCTCGAACCCGGTCGTGCGCGCCTGCGCGGGTTGAGCCAGTGGCTGCGGCAGGTCTGCCCGGTGGATCACTTCGTGCTGTTCGTTTATGAGGGCAATCACCGGCCGCTGGCGCTGTTCGACACCTTTCCCGCCGACACCCGGCACATCTACGTCGAGGATTACCAGGCCGGCCCCTACCTGCTCGATCCCTTCTACCTGGCCTGCACGCGCAACCAGCCCGCCGGGCTGTGGCGGCTGCGGCAGCTGGCGCCGGACCACTTCTACCTCGGCGAGTACTACCTGACCTACTACCAGCAAACCGGCCAGACCGAGGAAATCGCCTTCTTCGTCGACCTCGACTGCGGCGCCAAGGCGGTGCTCTCGCTGATGCGCAGCGTGTCCAGCCCGGCCTATTCGCGCGACGAGATGCAGATCCTCGAATGCGCCCGGCCGGTGGTCGAACAGGTGGTCCGCGAAGCCTGGCAATTGCGTCGCGCCGAGCGGCCGCGCCCGGCGCAGGACCTGGACTACAGCGTCCACGAAGCCTTCGCCCGCTTCGGCGCCGGGGTGCTAACCGCGCGCGAGCAGGAGATCGTGCGTCTGCTGCTGCGCGGGCACTCCAGCGCGTCCATCGCCGAGCTGCTGGCGATCAGCCCCGGCACGGTGAAGATCCACCGCAAGAACCTCTACGCCCGCCTCGGCATCGGCAGCCAGTCGGAGCTGCTCGGCCTGTTCATCCGCGAGCTGACGCTGCCCGAGCGTGCGGCGGACCTGCGCGCCACCGGCTGATCGCCTCTATCCCCCGGGGGATATATACGCGGCGCGAAGCCGGTTGATAGCGTGAACCCTGCAATGCAACCGCAGGGGAAGAAGCGTGAGCGAGTACGGGCAGTCCTTCGATATCGAGTTCCACGGCGTGGTCAAGCGCTACGGCGGCGTCACCGCCGTCGATGGCCTTAACTTCCGTGTCGCGCGCGGCGCCTTCCACACCTTCCTCGGCGGCTCCGGCTGCGGCAAGACCACCACCCTGCGGATGATCGCCGGCTTCGAGCAGCCCAGCGAAGGTCAGGTGCTGCTGGCCGGCCGCGACGTGGTCGGCGTGCCGGCGTTCCAGCGCCCGGTGAACATGGTGTTCCAGCAATACGCGCTGTTCCCGCACCTGTCGGTGGCGGAGAACATCGCCTACGGCCTGCGCTACCGCACGCCGCGTCCTGATCGCGCGCAGCAGCGCCGCCTGGCCGACGAAGCGCTGGAGATGGTGCGCCTGTCCGGCTTCGGCGCGCGCAAGCCGCACGAACTGTCCGGCGGCCAGCAGCAGCGCGTGGCGCTGGCCCGCGCGCTGGTCAACAAGCCCACCGTGCTGCTCCTCGACGAACCCCTGGCGGCGCTCGACCGCAAGCTGCGCAAGGAGATGCAGTCCGAACTGCTGCGCCTGCAGCGCGAGGTCGGCATCACCTTCGTGCTGGTCACCCACGACCAGGAAGAAGCG
>NZ_DEYR01000054.1:0-304 GCF_002364635.1 Pseudomonas sp. UBA3153 | reverse complement strand
ACCCACGACCAGGAAGAAGCGCTTTCGATGAGCGACTCGATCAGCATCATGCGCGACGGCAAGATCATCCAGACCGCCAGCCCGGAGGCGCTCTACGAGACCCCGGCGAACCGCTACGTGGCGGATTTCATCGGCGAATCCAACCTCTTCGACGGCACCGTGCGACGCCTCGACGGCGACCGCGTGGTGCTCGACACCGGCAATGGCCTGGAGCTCGCCAGCCCGGCGAGCGGCAGCGGCGCGCGGCTGTTCGCCGGCAGCGCCGCGTGCATCGCGGTGCGCCCGGAACTGATCGCCATCGGCG
>NZ_DEYR01000063.1:0-109382 GCF_002364635.1 Pseudomonas sp. UBA3153 | reverse complement strand
GGCCGCGCCGAAGCTGGCCGGGGCCGCGGCCACGGTGGCGATGGAGCCGACCTGGGCGGTGGCGCTGGCCTTCGCCACGCCGCTGGAAACCGGGCTGGAGGGTTGCTTCGTGCAGGACGGCCCGCTCGACTGGCTGGCGCGCAACCGTTCCAAGCCGGGGCGCGACAACCAGCCCGACACCTGGGTGCTGCACGCCACCAGCGCCTGGACCCGGCAGCACCTGGACATGCCCAGGGAGCAGGTCATCGAACACTTGCACGGCGCCTTCGCCGAGATGATCGGCTGCGCGGTGCCGGCGCCGACGTTCACTTTGGCGCACCGCTGGTTGTATGCGAAGCCGTCCCTGGCCCATCAATGGGGGACGCTGGCGGATGTCGATCTCGGCCTGTACGCCTGCGGCGACTGGTGCCTGTCCGGGCGCGTCGAGGGCGCCTGGCTGAGCGGTCAGGAAGCCGCGCGCAAGCTGCTGGAGCACCGCCGCTGATCCGTTGTCGCAGGGCGCCGAGGCCGTCGTAGATTGACTTGGCGAACGCTTTCTTGAACGATCAAAGTTGTACGCGATCAATTTCCTGTACAACCTTGGAGAGTGCATATGGCCAGTGCTATTCCCGCATCGACAAAGCCCCGGCTCGGCATCAGCGCCTGCCTGATGGGCTCCGAGGTGCGCTTCAATGGCGGCCACAAGGAGTCGCGTTTGTGCAGCCAGGCACTGGCGCAGCATGTCGAGTTCGTCGCGCTCTGTCCCGAGGTCGCGATAGGCCTGGGCATTCCGCGTGCGGCTATCCGTCTGATCGATCATCCCCAGGGACCACGCGCGGTGGACAGCCGTGATCCGTCCCGCGATCACACCCAGGCGCTTCACGACTACGGCCAGGGTATGGCGGCAGAGCTGGATGGCCTGAGCGGCTACATCTTCATGCAGAAGTCGCCGTCCTGCGGGCTGCACCGGGTCAAGCTGTATGGCGACAACGGCAACCCGGTCGAGGGCGGCGGGCGCGGCATCTTCGCGGCCGCCATCACCGAGCGGCTGCCGGACCTGCCGGTGGAGGAAGAAGGCCGTCTCAACGATCCGGTGCTGCGCGAGAACTTCCTCACCCGCGTGTTCGCCTACGCCGAATGGCGGGCGCTGCTGCGTGACGGCCTGACCCGCGGCGCGATCATCGGCTATCACTCGCGCTACAAGTACCTGCTGATGGCCACCGACCCGGTGCAGTACAAGGCCATCGGCCGGCTGCTCGGCAGTCTCGGCGAGCACGATCCGCAGGTGCTCGGCTCGCGCTACTTCAGCGCGCTGATGAGGGCGCTGCGCAAATGCGCCACCCGCGGGACCCACAGCAACGTGTTGCAGCACCTGAGCGGTTACCTGCGCGGCAGCCTGGATAGCGACCAGCGCCAGGAAATCCAGCAACTGATCGAGCAGTACCGCCAGGGCATCGTGCCGCTGGTGGTGCCGATGACGCTGCTCAAGCATCACTTCCGCCAGCACCCGCATCCCTACATCGAGCGCCAGGCCTACATGCAGCCGCATCCCGAGACCCTCAGCCTGCGCAACGCCCTCTGAACCCCGCGGCATCGCGCCGCGCTTCACCGGATAAGGACCTCCATGTCCCAGCTGATCTGGTTCCGCAGCGACCTTCGCGCGCAGGACAACAGCGCCCTGCATGCCGCTCTCGGCGCGGGGCCGACCATCGCCGTTTACCTGATCGCTCCCGGGCAATGGCGCCGGCATGATGACGCCGACTGCAAGGTCGACTTCTGGCTGCGCAACCTGGCCGAACTGCGGGGCGCGCTCGGCGCGCTGAACGTGCCGCTGCTGATTCGCCAGGCGGACGACTGGAGCGCCGCGCCGCGCCTGCTCGCGGCCCTGTGTCGCGAGCATGAGATCCGCGCGGTGCAGGTGAACGACGAGTACGGCGTCAACGAAAGCGCGCGCGACGCGGCGGTGGAGCAGGCGCTGAAGGCCGACGGCGTGGCCTTCCGCCGGCACCTCGACCAGTTGTTCTTCGCCCCGGGCAGCGTGCTCACCCAGTCCGACGGCTATTTCAAGGTCTACGGGCAGTTCCGCAAGCAATGCCTCCAGCGCCTGCACGCGGCCTTGCCACATTGCCTGCCGGCGCCCAGGGCGCAGGCGCCGATGAAGCTGGCCAGCGATTCGCTGCCAAAGACGGTCGAGGGTTTCGCCACGCCCTCCCGTTCGCTGATCGAGCTGTGGCCGGCCGGCGAGAGAGCCGCGCGCAAACGCCTGGATGCCTTCGCCGACGAGGACATCGGCGATTACCACGTCGAACGCGACTTCCCCGCGCAGCCCGGCACCAGCCGCATCGGCGCCTACCTCTCGGCCGGCGTGGTCTCCCCGCGGCAGTGCCTGCACGCCGCTCTGGCCAGCAACGGTGGCGAGTTCGACAGCGGCAATCCTGGCGTCACCACCTGGATCGACGAGCTGCTCTGGCGCGAGTTTTACAAGCACATCCTGGTCGGCTACCCGCGAGTGTCCATGCACCGGGCCTTCAAGCCGGAAACCGAGCGCCTGCCCTGGCGCCAAGCGCCGGCGGACCTGGAAGCCTGGCAGCAGGGGCGAACCGGGATTCCCATCGTCGACGCGGCGATGCGGCAGATGCTTGGTTGTGGCTGGATGCACAACCGCCTGCGGATGATCAGCGCGATGTTCCTCAGCAAGAACCTGCTGATCGACTGGCGCGAGGGCGAGCGCTGGTTCATGCGCCACCTGATCGACGGCGATCTGGCGGCGAACAACGGCGGCTGGCAGTGGAGCGCCTCCACCGGGACCGACTCGGTGCCGTACTTTCGCATCTTCAACGCGGTCAGCCAGTCGCAGAAGTTCGACCCGCACGGCGACTTCATCCGCGAGTGGGTGCCGGAGCTGGCAGGGATCAAGGGCAAGCAGATCCATTCGCCCGGCGCCAAGGGCGGCGACCTGTTCGGCCGCGCGGAGTACCCGGCGCCGATCGTCGACCTCGGCGAAAGCCGCCAGCGCGCATTGGCGGCGTTCAGGAACCTGCGCTAGGTGTCGACCGGGCGCCCGCCTGCGGTGCGCATGGCGCACCCTACATGAGACCGCGGCGCACGCTCCTTAGATTGCGCCGCGCGCCCCGGTGACGTTCGTGCAGGCCTCGCCTGCGCAAACTGCGCGTCCTGCTCAAGCCAGCCATCCGCCCATCGCCTGCCGCGCACGCCACCGGCGTACACTGCGCGGCATGTCCGACTCCTCCCGCCATGTTCCCCATCACCAGATCACCGCGCCCGCGGTGTCCTGCTCGACCTGCGCAGCCTGTTGCTGTCGGCTGGAAGTGCTGCTGCTCGGCGACACCGGCGTGCCCGAACGTTACATCGACACCGCGGAGTGGGGCGGCGACGTGATGCGCCGGCTCGACGACGGCTGGTGCGTGGCGCTGGACCGGGACAGCATGCGCTGCACCATCTACGCCAACCGGCCGCAGGTTTGTCGGGACTTCGAGCTGGGTTCGGCGGAGTGCATGGACGAGCGCGAGGGTATCGTCGGCGCCTATCGCTAGGCGGGAAGGGGCGCCGCCGCACCGGGGGCACGGCGGCGGGAGCGGATCACTCCTTGGCGTCGAGCTCCTGGGGCTCGATCAGCGGCTTGCTCTTCCAGTGGCCGCCGCCCGGCAGCAGCAGGTTCAGGCCGATGGCGACGATGCCGCACAGCGAGATGCCTTTGAGGCCGATGTCGCCGTTGCCGATGACCATGCCGCCGATGCCGAACACCAGGGTCACCGAAACGATCACCAGGTTGCGCGCCTCGGCCATGTCCACCTGGTGGCGGATCAGCGTGTTCAGGCCGACCACGGCGATCGAGCCGAACAGCAGGCAGAGAATACCGCCCATCACCGGGACCGGAATGCTCTGCAGGCCGGCGCCGAACTTGCCGATGAAGGCCAGGACGATGGCGAAGCCGGCCGCCCAGGTCATGATCTTCGGGTTGTAGCTCTTGGTCAGCATCACCGCGCCGGTGACTTCGGCGTAGGTGGTGTTCGGCGGGCCGCCGAACAGGCCGGCGGCCGAGGTGGCCAGGCCGTCGCCGAGCAGCGTGCGATGCAGGCCGGGCTTCTTCAGGTAGTCGTTGCCGGTCACGCCACCGACCGCGATGACCCCGCCGACGTGTTCGATGGCCGGCGCCAGGGCGACCGGAACCATGAACAGGATCGCGCCCCAGTGGAATTCCGGCGCGACGAAGTGCGGCATGGCCAGCCAGGGCGCGGCGGCGATGCCAGCGGTGTCGACCAGGCCGAAGGCGAACGACAGCCCGTAGCCGACCACCACGCCGGCGAGGATTGGCACCAGGCGGAAGATGCCCTTGCCATAGATCGCCACCAGCAGCGTGGTCAGCAGCGCCGGCATCGACACCAGCATCGCCGTGCCGTAGGGAATCAGCTGCGCGCTGGCGTCGCCGGTCTTGCCCATGGCCATGTTCACCGCCACCGGCGACAGGCCCAGGCCGATGGAGATGATCACCGGGGCGATCACCACCGGCGGCAGCAGGCGGTCGATGAAACCGACGCCCTTGATCTTCACCGCGAGGCCCAGGAAGGTGTAGACGAAGCCCGCGGCGACCACGCCGCCGAGCACCGCCGGCAGGCCGAACTCACCCTTGGCGACGATGATCGGCGCGATGAAGGCGAAGCTCGAGGCGAGGAACACCGGCACCTGGCGCCCGGTGACCAACTGGAACAGCAGGGTGCCGAGGCCGGCGGTGAACAGCGCGACGTTGGGGTCCATGCCGGTGATAAGCGGCATCAGCACCAGCGCGCCGAAGGCGACGAAGAGCATCTGTGCACCGGAAATGATCTGCTTCCATAGCGGATCGTTGTACTGCTGCATGCTCAGTTGTCCTTCTGCTTGGTGCCGAAGATCTTGTCGCCGGCATCGCCCAGGCCCGGGATGATGTAGCCCTGCTCGTTGAGGTGCGAATCGATCGAGGCGGTGTAGATCGCCACGTCGGGATGCGCCTCGGTGACCGCCTTGATGCCTTCCGGCGCGGCGACCAGCACCAGCGCGCGGACTTCCTTGCAGCCGGCCTTCTTCAGCATGTCGATGGTGGCGATCATCGAGCCGCCGGTGGCCAGCATCGGGTCGATGATCAGCGCCAGACGCTGGTTCAGCTCGCCCACCAGTTTCTCCAGGTAGGTGTGCGCGGCGAGGGTTTCCTCGTTGCGCGCCAGGCCGACGACGCTGACCTTTGCACCGGGAATCAGGCTGAGCACACCGTCGAGCATGCCGATGCCGGCGCGCAGGATCGGCACCACGGTGATCTTCTTGCCGGCGATCTTCTCCACCTGCACTTCGCCGCACCAGCCTTCGATGGCGCAGGTTTCCAGCGGCAGGTCGTTGGTCGCTTCGTAGGTCAGCAGCGCGCCGACTTCCTGGGCCAGTTCGCGAAAATTCTTGGTGCTGATGTCGGCGCGGCGCATCAGGCCGAGCTTGTGGCGGATCAGCGGATGGCGGATCTCACGGATGGGCATGGGAATTGGTCTCCGGCGGGCAAAAAAATCGCGATAGAGTACTGCATTGGCTGGCTCAACGCGCGTTCCGCAGCATCTTGCATAGGCTATTTTTGCGCTGAGTCAGTTCCCCGCGATGATGGCCGCCATCCCCCGCGGCCCGCCGCCGAACGATGTCGCCGCGGGCTTGCGGGGCGGGTGCCGGATAGGTACCTTTGCCGCCCTTCAAAGCTGACGCCCCGATCAACTTCGCCGTCCCACCCAAGAGGATACCGCCATGTCCGCCGAGCTCGCCCACATTCGCCAGGTGATGGCGGAAGCCGATTGCCTGCACACCGAAGCCGACGTGGAAGCGGCCATCGCGAAGATGGCGCTGGCCATCAACGCCGAGCTGGCGGAGCGCAATCCGGTGGTGTTCTGTGTGATGAACGGCGGTTTGATCTTCTCCGGCAAGCTGCTGCCGAAACTGAACTTCCCGCTCGAGTTGTCGTACCTGCACGCGACCCGCTACCGCAACCAGACCAGCGGCGGGGAGCTGTTCTGGAAGGCCAAGCCGGAGATCTCCTTCATGGACCGCGACGTGCTGATCATCGACGACATCCTCGACGAGGGACACACCCTGGCGGCGATCATCGACTTCTGCCGCCATGCCGGTGCCGCCAACGTGCACACCGCGGTGCTGGTGGACAAGGATCACGACCGCAAGGCGCGGCCGGATCTGAAGGCGGATTACGTCGGGCTGTCCTGTGTCGATCGCTACGTCTTCGGCTACGGCATGGACTATAAGGGCTACTGGCGCAACGCTGCGGGCATCTACGCGGTGAAGGGACTCTGACGCACGGAAGCGCCGCGCGACCGTAGCGAGTGGGATGGATGACCTCCTCGAGGCTCGAGCAACTGCCTCGTTGCGCATGGCGCACCCTGCGGTGGCGAATCTGTAGGGTGCGCCGCGCGCACAGTCCACCGCGTAGGGTGGATCGCGCCTCATCGATCCACCGGGCGGTGTGACGGAGCGAGTAGGGCGGCTGACATCCACGAGGCTCAAGCAACTGCCTCGTTGCGCATGGCGCACCCTGCGGTGGAGAATCTGTAGGGTGCGCCGCGCGCACCGTCTGCCGCGTAGGGCGGATCGCGCCTTACCGATCTACCGGGCGGTGTGACAGAGGGTGAAAAGAGCGTCAGCTACGCGCCCCGATCCACCCTGCATCGCTACAGTGGAACCTCCCCCTCCATCCAGCGCAGCGCCTTCTCCCTCGCCTGGCGCAGGTCGCGGACGTAGGCGAGCCGGCCTTCGTGGCGATGGATGCCGGCGCGGCGCAGCTTGAGGCGCACGCGCGGATGGGTGCCGACCAGGACCAGGCCGATGCCCTGCCGGCGGTAGTCGCCCAGTACGTTCTCCAGCGCCGCCAGCGCGGTCATGTCGAGCATGGGTACGGCGCTCAGTTCGACGATCACCACCTTCACTCCGGGGCTGAACTTGCGCAGCGCGCTAAGGGCCTTTTCTGCCGCGCCGAAGAACAATGGGCCGCGGATGGCGTAGGCGGCGACGTGTTCCGGCAGGTCCTGCAGCGCCTGGTGAAAGCCGCGCGGCAGGGCGGCGGTATCGGTCAGCTCGCTCATCCGCTTGATGAACAGCCCGGCGGCCAGCAGCAGGCCGACGCCCACCGCCAGCACCATGTCGAAGACCACGGTGAGCGCCAGGCAGGTCAGCAGCACCAGCACGTCGCTGCGCGGGGCGATTCTCAGCGTGTGCAGCACGTGCGGCGGCTCGCTCATGTTCCAGGCCACCATCAGCAGCAGCGCCGCCAGCGCCGCCATGGGCAGGTAGCTGAACAGGGGCGCGAGCAGCAGCATCGCCGCCAGCACCACGCCTGAGTGGATGATCGCCGCCAGCGGCGAAAAGGCGCCGGCGCGGACGTTGGCGGCGCTGCGGGCGATCGCTGCGGTGGCGGTGATGCCGCCAAACAGCGGCGCCACCAGGTTGCCGATGCCCTGGCCGATCAATTCGGCATTGGGGTCGTGCTTGCTGCCGCTCATGCCGTCGGCGACCACCGCGCAGAGCAGCGATTCGATGGCGCCGAGCATGGCGATGGCGAACGCCGGCGCGAGCAACTGGTGGATCAGCTCGAAGCTCAGCACCAGCGGCTGGCCGTCCGCGCCGGGCAGGTTCCAGGGCCAGGCGAAGGCCGGCAGGAACGGCGGGATACCGGGATGACTGACGCCATCCTGCAGGTAGCTGAAGCGTTCGCCGAGGGTCGCCACCGGCAGACCGACGCGCTCAAGCAGCAGCCCGAGACACGCCCCGAGCAACAGCGCCACCAGGTGGCCCGGCACCTTGCGACTGACCCGCGGCCAGATGATCAGCAGCGCCAGGCAGGTGATCCCCACCAGCGCGTCGCCCAGTTGCAGGCTGGGCAGCGCGCGCAGCAATGCGCCGAGCTGTTGCAGGTAATGCTGGGGGTGGCCGTCCAGGCTCAGGCCGAGGAAATCCTTCATCTGCAGGGTGGCGATGACGATGCCGATGCCGGCGGTGAAGCCCAGCGTGACCGGATAGGGCACGAATTCGATCAGGCGCCCGGCGCGCAGCAGGCCGAGGGCGACGAGGATCAGCCCGGCGAGCAGGGTGCACAACAGCAGGCCGCCGATGCCGTATTGCTGGGTAATCGGCAGCAGGATCACCACGAAGGCGGCGGTCGGTCCGGAGATGTTGAAGCGCGAGCCGCCGAACAGCGCGATCAGCGGCGCGCCGACCAGCACCGTGTAGAGCCCGTGCTGCGGCGGCACGCCGACGGCGATGGCCAGCGCCATGGCCAGGGGGATGGCGATCACCCCGACGGTCAGGCCGGCGGCGATGTCGCCGCGCAGGGCGTTCCATGAATAACCGGCGCGACGGGTCTGGCGCCAGGCGGCGAATAGCGGAGGAAAGGAAATCGACATGACGGCTCCAGGGCGGATGCCCGCCCAGTATACGGCGCGTCCCAGGCGCTTCGCATGACCTGAAGCGTCCGCCGCGTTGAGCCTCGTGCGCCGCGCGGAGTACACTGCCGGCCCCGTGAAATTCGCTGTGCTGGAGCCCAGAATGCGCAAAGACAAGAAACAGGTGATTGGTGAAGAAATCGGCGACGAGCCGATCAAGCTGTTTCTCGAGGTGGAGCCGGCCGATGACACGCCGCCCTCGCTGCACAAGCTGGTCAAAGCCTACCGCGGCCTGCGCGTCGACGACTTCGAGCGCTTCGTCCGTTTCTTCGTCGAGGCGGGCTACGACCTCGACGCGCAGGACGCACAGGGCAACGACTTCGTTGCGCTGATCCGCGACCAGCGCATGGCCCAGGCCTATATCGAGATCATCGAAGCCGCGCGCCGCTGAGATTCTTCATCGAGCCGCCTGCCGCAGGGTGCGACATGCGCACCGCCTGGCGATGCAGCGGACCCTGCTGGTGCGCGCGGCGCACCCTGCGTTTAGCCTTGAAGCGCCGGATTGACCGCCGTAGGGTGCGGCATGCGCACCGCCGGGCGACGCAGCGTATCTCGCCGGTGCGCGCGGCGCACCCTACGTTGAGCCCCGAAGTGCCGGATTGGCTGCCGTAGGGTGCGCCATGCGCACCGCGTGGTGATGCGGCGCATCCAGCGGCGGGATCATCGAATTACCAAGCCTTCCGGACCTGGACCGCGACCATAAAAAAACCGCCATCGCTGGCGGTTTTTTGTTTGCGCAGGGCCTGCTCAGATCACGCCTTCCGCCACTTCCTGACGGGCGACCAGCTGCAGACGTTCGTTGCAGCGTGCGCTGACCTCGCGGTACAGCGCGGCGTCGCTTTCCAGCTGTTTCTCGCGAGCCGGGAAGATCTCCTGCAGCTTGCTCGTCCACTGCTCCGAGCGAGCCTGCTCGGCGAAGCAGCGCTCGATCAGGCCGAGCATGATCGACACGGTCACCGAAGCGCCCGGCGAGGCGCCCAGCAGCGCGGCGATGGAACCGTCGCGCGAGGCAACCAGCTCGGTGCCGAACTGCAGCACGCCGCCTTTCTTGGCGTCCTTCTTGATGATCTGCACGCGCTGACCAGCGATCTCCAGGCGCCAGTCCTCGGGCTTGGCCTGCGGGTAGAAGCGTCGCAGGGCGTCGAGGCGCTGCCCCATGGACTGACGCACTTCGCTGATCAGGTAGCGGGTCAGGTCCATGTTGTCGCGCGCCACGGCCAGCATCGGGCCGATGTTGCCCAGGCGGATCGACAGCGGCAGGTCGAGGAACGAGCCGTGCTTGAGGAACTTCGTGGTGAAGCCGGCATAAGGCCCGAACAGCAGGGACTTCTTGCCGTCGACCACACGCGTGTCGAGGTGCGGAACCGACATCGGCGGCGAGCCGACCGCCGCCTGGCTGTAGACCTTGGAGTCGTGCTGCCTGACCACCTCGGGGTTGTCGCAGCGCAGCCACTGGCCGCTCACCGGGAAGCCGCCGTAGCCTTTGCTTTCCTCGATACCCGAGGCCTGCAGCAGCGTCAGCGCAGCGCCGCCGGCGCCGAGGAACACGAAGCGCGCGTTGACTTCACGCTCGGCGCCGCTTTCGTTGTGCTTGATGGAGACCGTCCAGCCCTTGCCGGTGCGCTTCAGGCCGGTGACCTTCTGGCTGTAGGTGACAGTGCTGTTCGGCTGGCTGACCAGGTGCGCCAGCAGCGAGGTGGTCAGGGCGCCGAAGTTGACGTCCGTGCCATTCTCCACGCGGGTCGCGGCGATGGCCTCGCCGGCCGGGCGGCCGGGCATCATCAGCGGCATCCAGCGCGCCAGGGTGGCCTTGTCTTCGCTGTATTCCATGGAGGAAAACGCGTGGTGCCCGGACAGCGCGGCGAAGCGCTTCTTCAAATACTCGATGCCCGCCTGGCCCTGGACGAAGCTCAGGTGCGGCACCGGATTGATGAAGGACTTCGGCGAGGCGAAGGTGCCTTTCTCCACCAGGTGTGCCCAGAACTGCTTGGACACCTCGAACTGGGTGTTGATGTGCACGGCCTTGTCGATATTGATAGTGCCGTCGGCAGCCTGTGGCGTGTAGTTCAGTTCACAGAGGCCGGCGTGGCCGGTGCCGGCATTGTTCCAGGGGTTGGAACTCTCCGCCGCGCCGGAGGACATCGACTCGACGACTTCCAGACGCATGCTGGGGTCGAGTTCCTTGAGCAAGGCCGCCAGTGTCGCGCTCATGATGCCGGCTCCCACCAGCAGCACGTCCAGCGTTTCGTTTTCGTGTTGCGCCATCAACGCTTCTCCAAAACCTGCATCGTCAAAGGAAATGCAGACGACCTTTCAAGCTGAAAGCCGCAGGGGCCTCGAGTTCCGTCAATCGGAGTCGCGACCCGGTCGTCCTGTCCGGTCACGCGTCGATCGCCCAGGCAAGGCCAGTGGGGCAAGTCGGCGCGCTGTTCGCCCGTCTCCGCGAGGAGGAAGGCGCAAATGCCGTCAGTGGGTCAGGTGGAAGCGCTGTCTTTCTTGTTGGTTACAGACCTGTTCATGCTCGCCACACTCTCGTGAAGTTGTGAAAACCCGTCATCCCACGCTCTTTTGGAGTCGTGAACCTCGAAGTCGGTGCTGCCGGTTCCGCCGATCGGGGGCGATTAAACGCCGCCTTCAGGCAAATTGCTCTACGCAATTAGTGGAAGCTCGGCGCGGCGGGGCAGCACGCTTGGGCGACTCTCCTCGCCGATCGGTGGCGCGCGGGTCGCGCGATGGCCGTCGGCATGGGGTGCCCTTTTATAATCGGGGGCGATTATACCGGCGAATTCCCGGTCGTGGCTGCTCGCTTGTGACTTTCCTCCGTCGTCCGGTCAGATCGGCGACACCCGCCTGAAGCCTGCTCCGAGGTCGAACGATGGGACGTTCGATCGATAGAATCGGCGCGCCCGCAGTCATATGCCCAAGGCCCGCGAGAATCCGCTCCCGGCCGCTGTCGGCGCCACGCGACGCTCGTTATACTCGCGCCCATCGATGCCCACCAGGAGAGAAGAGCATGCGAAATCGCCTGTTGCTGAGTCTGTTCGCTGTCGCCAGCGTGACTCTTGCCGGTTGTGCCCTCAGCCCGCAGCAACTCGACCCGGATCCGAAGATCAATGCCCAGATCAACCCCGTTGGCCACGGCCAGCCGGTGGTGGTTCGCGTGGTGGACGGGCGTCCGTCGCCGTCGCTCGGTACCCGCGGTGGCCTGTACGCCGAAACCAGCACCATCAGCGTCGCGAGCACCAGCGTCGTGCCCAAGCTGCAAACCCAGGCCGAGGCCGCGGTTCGCCTGCTCGGCTTCACGCCGTCGGCCAACGCCTACAACGCGCCGCAGCTGACCATCATCCTCTCCGAGCTGAAGTACCAGTCGCCGAAGGACGGCGTGTACGTCACCGAGGCGGATATCACCGCGACCTTCCGCACCGAAGTGAAGAACAGCCAGCGCAGCTACAACGGTCGCTACGGCGCTTCGCTGAACCAGCGTTTCGGCAGCGCGCCGAACCAGCAGACCAACACCAAGCTGGTCAGCGACGTACTGAGCGATGCGCTCAGCCGCGTGTTCAAGGACCAGACCATCGGCCAGATGCTTTCGCAGTAAGCACCCGGTCGATCGAGAAAGCCCGGTTCGCCGGGCTTTTTTGTGGGCGCCTGCCGGTCAGGGATGCGATCTTCGCGGAGGGTGCGCCATGCGCACCATGGGCCTCCACGGTGCGCGCGGGGCACCCTACGTCTGCGTATAAGGACCAACCCGCGGCAGATGCTTTACCGTGATTGGCAGGCGCCTTCGCGGTGCGCTATGCGCATCACGGGTCTGCGCGGTGCTGCGGCGCACCCAGCGGCGATCTGCTGGCACTGTGACATTCGTCGGAAAGCCGCTACGGTCGCGTGGCGTTGGGTAGACTCCTGCGCCGTATTCGCTGATGCCCGTGTGGCTTTCTCGCCGAGGTTTCGATGTCCCTGTCGTTCTGGCTTTCCAATCCCGCGCAGTCGATCAACCTGCTGGCGCTGTTCTTCGCCGTGGCCGGCAGCTGGGTGCTGATCGCCACCCAGCTGCGCGGTGCGCTGTGGCGCCCGGTCGCCGCCGTTGAAGGGGCCGAGCCTCGGCGCGCGCGGCTGGACCGCTTCTTCAACCGCTTCGGCGGCGCCTGCCTGGGCGTGGCGCTGGTGGTTTCCTGGGAAAGCACACGTCTGTAACACGGCCTCCGCGAACCAAGGAAAAGGCGACCGAGGTCGCCTTTTTTCATGCCTCGCGCCGACGCTAGAGCGGCAGGCCGGCCTTGACGCGGTACTGGTTGCGCACCGGCGTGGCGTATTGCAGGACCATGTACGGGCGTTGCTCCGGCAGGCAGGCGTCCAGGCGTTTCTGCCATTCCTGCCGGGCGCGCGCCACTTCCGCTGCCGGGAACACCTGTTCGGCGCTGGGCACTTCCAGCGCGGGGTCGCGCTCGGCCCACATCGAATAGGCCAGGTAGTGCACCGGGAACAGCCGGTAATGGGCGAGGATGCGGCGGTCCAGCTCCTGCGCCAGGCCCTTGCTGTCGGTGAAGCCGCTGTCCACTACTTCGCCGAAGTTGATGTGCACACGACCCTTGTAGCCGGTGATTCCCAGGGCGATGCTGGTGTCGTCCTCGCCGGGCGATTTGACGTACTCGCCGGTGGTCGCGCGAATGCACAGCTCGCGCGCCTTGGCCTGATCGCAGGGGTCATACTCGTAGCTGATCGACACCGGGACCAGGCGCAGGCTGGCGATGACCGCGGCGAAGTCCTCGTCCTTGCGGCTCATGTGGAACATCTTCAGGATCGCCGAATCGGTACGGTCGTCGCCGTCCTTGGCGCGGCCTTCGGCCTGGGCGATCCAGATCGACTGGCCGTCGTTGCGGATCGAGTGACTGATGTAGGCCGAGAGCAACTGGTAGGCGGCAAGCTTCTCGCGGCGACCGGTCAGCGAGCGGTGCACGATGAAGCTCTTGTTCAGGCGCATCAGGTCGCTGACGAAGGGTCGTTGCAGCAGGTTGTCGCCGATGGCGATGCGCGGGGTCGGCAGGCCGGCGTGGTACACCGCGTAGTTGACGAAGGCCGGGTCCATCACGATGTCTCGGTGGTTGGCGAGGAACAGATAGCTGCAACCGGCCTTGAGCTGCTCTACGCCGGAGTAGGTGACACCGTCGGTGGCGCGCTCGATGGTGCGGTCGACGTAGGTCTCGATCTTGTCCTGCAGCGCGGAGACCGATTCGATGCCGCGCACTTCCTTGTTGAGGCGCCGCGCGATCAGCGGCTTGAGTGCCCAGCCGAACGGCCCGGCCAGTCGCGGGAAGCGGAAGCGGGTAAGGATGTCGAGGAATTGCCGGTCGGCGAACAGGCGGGCCAGAACTGCTGGCACTTCGGCGTCGTCGTAAGGTCGGATGGCGTCGAATTCGCCCATCTTGTTCTCTATGGAAAGGGTCATGGGAATACGGTTGGCGCAGGCGTCGCGCTGCCGGAGTAAAAGGCGATTATACCTGCAAGTCGCATGGAGACCGTGATGCTCGAATCCCAGGAATATCAGTGCCCCTACTGCGGCGAATCGGTCGAGTCGCTGCTCGACCTCTCGGCGGGCGACCAGCAATACATCGAGGATTGCGCGGTGTGCTGCCGGCCGATTGTTTTCGATCTGCGCAGCGACGGCATTGACTGGCGTCTCGATGTGCGGCGGGAGGATGAATGAATGCGGCGAATCTACGAACCACAGGACCTGATCGAAGCAGAGATGCTCATCGGCATGCTCGCCAGCGAAGGCATCACCGTGCACCTCAGCGGCCGGCATCTGGTCGGCGCGCTCGGCGAGCTGCCCCTGGGTGGCCTGCTTGGGCTGCTGGTGGATGATGCCGAGGCGCTGCGCGCGCAAGCCTTGATCGCCGCGTACAATGCCGCGCAGCCGCTGGCTGCCGACGAGCCGGACAGCATTCCCGGCTCCCTGTTGTGTTGAGATAACCGCATGTCTGGACGTATCGCCCTGTTTCGCTGGACGCCTGCGCTGGCGGCGCTTCCGGGTTTTCCTGCCGACCACCGGCCGCACTGGAACCAGGCGCCGGGCGCCAACCTGCTGATGCTGCGCCAGGGCGAAGGCTCGCGCGAAGTGGCGCGGGCGCGCTGGGGGCTGACGCCGGCCTGGCTCACCGACCTGTCGCGCACGCCGGCGCACGCGCGCAGCGAAACCCTGGCCGAGCAGCCGATGTTCCGCGAGGCGTTCCGCGAGCGCCGCTGCCTGGTACCGGCAAACGGCTTCTACGAGTGGCGTGGCGCGCGCAAGCGGCCCTACTGGATCACCGGCGAGGCCAGCGTGCTGCACCTGGCGGCGATCTGGGAGGCGTATCCGGTGGGCGAAATTCTCTACCTGAGCCTGGCGCTGATCACCCAGGCCGCCGCCGACCTGCGTCGTCCGCTGTTGCTGGACGACGCCGAGCAGCAGCAGTGGCTCGATCCGCAGAGCAGCGACACGACCCTGCGCAGGCTGCTGATCAAACCGCCGACGGCGCTGCGGGAACGCGCCCTGGCCGGCATTGTCAACGACCCGAAGGTCGACGCGCCCGAGTGCCTGACCCCTGCGTGAACCGGGCGATGTCGCCCTCGACCGACGTGCCGCTCGGTTGCCGCGCACCGACCCGCGGCCTAGCATACGGGCACTTTTCTGGAGAACCCCGATGACCAAACCCTTCTTCCTTTCCGGCCTGTGCGCGGCACTCCTGCTGAGCGGTTGCCAGGCGGTGAACACCACCAACGGCGGCGCCGTCGGCGTCGAGCGCAAGCAGTACATGTTCAGCATGCTGTCGACCGAGCAGGTCAACCAGATGTATGCCCAGTCCTACCAGGAAACCCTTACCGAGGCGTCGGGCAAGGGGCTGGTGGACAACAACTCGGCGATCGGCAAGCGCGTGCAGGCGGTCGGCAAGCGGCTGATCGCCCAGGCACCGGTGTTCCGCCCGGATGCCGCGCAATGGCAGTGGGACATCAATCTGATCAAGAGCGACGAGCTGAACGCCAACTGCGGTCCCGGCGGCAAGATCATCGTCTACAGCGGCCTGGTGGAGCAGCTCAAGCTGAGCGACGACGAACTCGCCGCGGTGATGGGCCACGAAATCGCCCACGCGCTGCGCGAGCACGGCCGCGAGGCGATGTCCAAGGCCTACGGCGTGCAGATGGCCAGCCAGCTCGGCGCGGCCTTCGGTGTCGGCCAGGGCAGCCTGCAACTGGCCAACACCGGCGTGCAGTACCTGATGACCCTGCCCAACAGCCGCGCCAACGAGAACGAGGCCGACCTGATCGGCCTGGAGCTGTCGGCGCGTGCCGGCTACAACCCGAACGCCGCCATCAGCCTGTGGGAAAAGATGAGCAAGGCCAGCGAAGGCGCGCCGCCGGAATTCATGAGTACGCACCCCTCGTCCAGCTCGCGGATCTCCTCGTTGCAGGCCGCGGTGCCGAAGGTCATGCCGTTCTATCAGCAGGCCAAGGGCGGCTAAGCCGCGACACGGTCATCGACCCGGACCGCGCGCGTCGCGGTCCCCGGCGGGAAAGGGAGTTCGCTTGAAAGTCGCCATTTTCGGTGCCACCGGCCTGATCGGCCACCATGCGGCGCGCGCGGTACGGGCGGCCGGCCACGAGCTGGTGGTGATCAACCGGCCGTCCTCGCGCACCGCGCGCGTGGCCTACCTCGAGCCGGAGCAGCGCTCCGCCGAGCTACTCGACCACGCCGCGCTGTGCCGCGCGCTGGATAATCTCGACGGCGTGATCTTCTGCGCCGGGCACTATCCGGGACGGCCGCGGCGCTGGCAGGACGAGGTGGCCAGCGCGCTGGACCAGACCAGCCACTTCTACGCCGCCTGCCGCCAGGTCCAGGTGCCGCGCATCGTCTACGTCGGCTCGGCGATCGCCATGCCGGTGCATCCGCAGGGTCTGCCCGGGCATGAAGGGCTCTTCTACGAAGGGCTGCCGCCGTGGCACAACGCTTATCTGATGTGCAAGTGGGCGCTCGACGAACAGGCCCGCGAGCAGGCGCGCAACGGTTTGCCGGTGGTCATCGGGATTCCCGGAATGGCCATCGGCGAGTTCGATTTCGGCCCATCCACCGGGCGCATCGTCACCGCCATCGGCAACCGCGAGATGAGCCGGTACGTTCCTGGCCGGCGCAACCTGATCGACGCCGGCGAGGCGGGCGTAGGGCTTCTCGCGGCACTGCAGAAAGGCCGCGCCGGCGAGCGCTACCTGCTCGTCGGCCATGACATCGAGATGGCCGAGCTGACCGAGATGATAGCTGCTGCGCTGGGTGTCGAGGCGCCGCAGCCGCTGTCGCTGGTCCGCGCCAAGGCGATTGCCCGTCTCGGTCGGCTGCGCCAGCGGCTGACCGGATACGAGGCGCTGCTGGACGATACCGCCATCGCGGTGATGGCCGGCGGGCAGTTCCTCGACGGCCGCAAGGCGCGCGAGGAGCTCGGCTTCCAGAGCCGCGTGCCGTTGCATGAATCCCTCGCCCGCGCCATCGCCTGGTTCCGCGAGAACGGCTACCTGCGCGGCTGACGTAGAATGGGCCAGGCGCATCGCCCGATGTGCCGGTCACGCGCCGGTGTCACGTGCGCCGCAACCCGACGGGCGTGGTATCGCCGAACACCGCCTGGTGGGCTACGCGGCGGGGGGCTGGTGGGGTATCTGTCGATCCGGCACTCGCCGCTAACCCACCCTACTGCGTTCGTCTGCTGCAGCAGCGCTACGCCAGCCATTGCACATGACACACGGCCACCGGCAGGCCGCGCGCCAGGCAGTAGTCGAGCCAGCGGATCTGGTTGTCCTGCAAGCGATCGCCGGGGCCTTTCACTTCGATCATCCGGTAGCGGCGTTCGGCCGGCCAGAACTGGATCAGGTCGGGCAAGCCGCTGCGGTTCGCGCCGATGTCCAGCAGGATGCGTTCGAAGCATCGTTTGAGGTGCTGCGCCGGTATGCACTGCAACGCCTGCTCCAGCAGCGTTTCGTCGAACAGGCCCCAGGCGACGAAGGGCGACTGCAGGCCGAACTTGGCGGCGAAGGTGTCGCGGATGCGCTGGCGATAGGTGTCGTCCTCCAGCAGCGCCAGGCAGCCGTCGAACAGCGCCTGGCGGCGGCGCACGAAGTCGGCGTCGAGCAGGTCCGCCGGGGCGGCGTGGAAGGGGTGGAAGAACGCCCCCGGCAGCGCGGCGAACAGCGCCGGCCAGCAGAGCAGGCCGAACAGCGAACCGATCAGGGTGTTTTCCACGTAGTGCACCGGGGCGTCGGTTTGCGTCAGGTGATCGCGCACCACGAATTCCACCGAGGTCGGCATCGCCGGCGGCGCCAGCTGCAGGTCGAGGCGTTGCAGCGCCAGCGGTGGGCGGCGGGGACTGGCCGGCAAGCCGGCCTTGCGGTGCAGGCGCGGCAGCACGCGCGACAGGTGTTGGCGCTCGGCCTCGCTTTCCGGTTGTTCGCTGGCGTGCGTGGCGAGTTGCAGCGCCTCGTCGATGCGCTCGCAGCGCTCCAGCACGCGGATCGTGCGCAGGCGGGCGCCGGCGTGGCAGCACCCGGCGTACATCCGTAGCGCCTGCTGCAACTCGCCGAGGCGCTCGTATTGCTGGGCGATGCGGAAGACCAGCTTGCCGCGGCGCGCCTCGATCCATGGATTATCCAGTCGTTCCGGCAGGCTGGCGACGACCTCGGCCAGCGCCTCGCCCTGCTCGAAGTGATCGCGGCAACGCTGCAGGCGCAGGTAATCATCGATGTCCTCGCGGTTGCGAAAGGCGCGGGAGGCTTCGGAAAACTCGACCTTCTCGTAGCGATGGATGCCGAGGTCGGCGAGGACGAATTCGGACCAGCCCTGGCGCAGGTTGCCGAAGAACATCAGCCGCAGGCGTTCGCCCAGCTCGACCATTAGCACGCGGTAGACGCACTCGTCGGCTTCGGCATGCCAGGCCTGCAGCGGCCGGCTTTCGTCGGCGAAGCGCTCGCGCAGGCAGGCCAGCAGCTCGCTCTTGTTCATCAGGTGCGCGCGCTGCAGGCAGTCGCCGAAGGCCGCGGCGATCTCCGCCTTGCGCAGCACGGCGAACAGTTGCTCCAGGCTCAGCACGGGCGCGTCGTCGAGCCAGCCATGGCCGAGCAGCGGTTCGGCGGCCTGGTGCGGACAGCCGATCTCGGCGTAGGCCAGCTTGCTGGCGCGGAACAGCTCGCCCTTGCGCATCAGCATGCGCACCAGCAGCGCGCGCGAGGCCTGCGGCAGTTCGGCGAAGGCCTCGATGAAGCGCCGTTCGGCGCTGCAGAGCAGATCGGCATAGCGCGCGCCGACCCAGTCCAGCACGCGCTGGAAGTTCGCCAGGTAGTAGAACGGGTCGGGTAGCGGGGTGGGCATGGGGCGGAACGGACAGGGTCGAAGTGGACGATGGACTGGCTGTTTATACAGTCATTCGTCCGCTTCGACCATGCCGGTCCGATCGGAGGCGATCAACTCGAGCCACCTGCCTGGCGCAGCGTGGCGCGAAGGTCGTCGGCGCTGTAGGTCTCGCCGGGTTGCGGGTTCATGATGGCGTCCCAGCGGCGCAGGTACTCTTCCATCGAGAGGCTGCGGCGACTCAGGTCTTCGAGTGCCAGCTGCTTGATTTCGGCGGCACTGTAGGGACGTTCGGCCGGGTTCGGATGGCTGCTGCAGGCACCGAGAAGGAGCGCGGCGACCAGAAGAAGCGGAGTAGTGAATGCGTTCATGGCGGTTTACCTGAAAGGTCTGTCTCTGGAGTGGTGACAGGCTAACGCCCGCTCCGAAGCGGTAGAAATCATCCAGTTCGATAGTGGTTATCGCTGCGCCGATGAGTCGTGCCGGACCCTGGTTTTGACGGGTGCGGCAGGCTGCGGCCTAATAGCCGGCCCACGTCGTTCAAGGCTTCCCGAATGAGCGCTCCCCGCGTTTCCCTGGCCGGTTCCAGCGTCCTGCATCTGCCGGCCGGCCCCTGGCGCAGCGTGCTCGACTGTCTCTGCGAGCGCTTCCCGGCGATCGACCGGCAGACCTGGCTCGAGCGCATGGCCCGCGGCCGCGTGCTGGACGCCGAGGGACTCCCGCTGGACGCCGCGCATCCGTATCGCGAGGGCCTGCGCGTGCACTACTTCCGCGAGGTGGCGCAGGAGGTGGCGATTCCGTTCGAGGAGCAGGTGCTGCATGTCGACGAGCATCTGGTGGTGGCCGACAAGCCGCATTTCCTGCCGGTGATCCCGTCCGGCGGCTACGTCGAGCAGACGCTGCTGGCACGGCTGATCCGCCGCCTGGGCAATCCGCAGCTGGTGCCGATCCATCGCATCGACCGCCTGACCGCCGGGCTGGTGCTGTTTTCCGCCAACCCGGACAGCCGCGCCGCCTATCAGGCGCTGTTTCGCCAGCGCAGCATGCACAAGCGCTACGAGGCGATCGGCGCCGCGCCGGACGGGGTGGCGTTTCCGCAGCTGCGGCGCACCCGGCTGGTCGCCGCCGAGCCGTTCTTCCTGATGCGCGAGGGCGAAGGCGAAGCCAACAGCGAGACGCGCATTGAGCTGCTCGAACGCAAGGGCGCCCAGGCGCGCTACCGGCTCTATCCGCTGACCGGCAAGAAGCACCAGCTGCGCGTGCACCTCGCCGCGCTGGGCGCGGGCATCGACAACGACCCCTTCTACCCGCAGCTCACGCCGTACCCCACCGACGACTACAGCCGACCGCTCAAGCTGCTGGCCCAGGCGCTGGCCTTCGACGATCCGCTGAGCGGCGAGCGACGGACGTTCGAGAGTCGCCTGCGGCTCGACTGGTGAGGCGTCGCTGTGCCGAATTCGTCGACCCCCAGGCCGATTGCCGACAAGAACGCGGCGCCTGAACACGCCACTGTTAGGCTTTCCTGAACCGCCGTCGCGCGGTTTCGTACCCACGTGCAACCCATCCAGAGGAGCCCCGTCGTGATCGCTTTGTCCCTGCAGGAAGTTCAAGAGCTGGCCGAGGCGATCCTTCGCCACCATGGTTTCAGCGAGCCCCACGTCCACGCGGTCGCCCGCGCGGTGCTCGCCGGTGAGCGCGACGAATGCGCTTCCCACGGTCTCTGGCGACTGCTCGGCTGCATCGATACGCTGCGCGCCGGCAAGGTTTCGCCGGATGCCGAGCCCGAAGTGATCGACCAGGCGCCGTCGATCGTGCGCGTCGACGCCCGCGGCGGGTTCGCCCAGGTGGCCTTCGAGCGCGGCGCGCCGGTGCTGGTGGAGAAAGCCCGCGCCAATGGCATCGCCGCCCTGGCGATCAACCGCTGCGTGCATTTCTCCGCGCTCTGGACCGAGCTGGAAGTGCTCACCGAAGCCGGCCTGGTGGCGCTGGCCTGCACGCCAAGCCACGCCTGGGTGGCGCCGGCCGGCGGCAGCAAGCCGTTGTTCGGCACCAACCCGATCGCCTTCGGCTGGCCGCGCACCGGCAAGCATCCATTCATCTTCGATTTCGCCACCAGCGCCATCGCGCGCGGTGAAATCCAGCTGCACGAGCGCGCCGGCAAGGCGATTCCGATGGGCTGGGGCATCGACGCCGCCGGTCAGCCGAGCACCGACGCCAGCGCCGTACTCAACGGCGCCATGCTGACCTTCGGCGGGCACAAGGGCTCGGCGCTGTCGGCGATGGTGGAACTGATCGCCGGGCCGCTGATCGGCGACCTCACCAGCGTCGAATCGCAGGCCTGGGATGCCGGCAGCAAATCCTCGCCCTACCACGGCGAGCTGCTGATCGCCCTGGACCCGAAGCGCTTCCTCGGTGACGCGGTGGACCAGCACCTGGCCCGCGCCGAGGCGTTGTTCGACGGCATCCAGGACCAGGGCGCGCGTCTGCCGTCGCAGCGCCGTTACGAGGCCCGCGAGCGCAGTCTGCAAGACGGCGTGAAGATTCCCGAGGCGCTCTACGAGGATTTGCAGGGCTTGCTGGCGTAAGGCTCGCCCCGACGGGGCAGGCGTTCTTTCTCCGACAGGCGAGGGCGCCCCGTACGGTTCCCGGGCGGGATGCCGATCAGGGCGCGATCGCCACCGGCACCGATTTCACCCAGCCACGCAAGCTCAGGTACAGGCTGCGCCCGGCCTGGCTATCCACCAGCCGTCCCCGCTCGACGTAGCGGCTGTCGCCCAGCTGATAGCTCAGCGTGCGTTCCGGGTTGTTGCTGCTGGCGAAGTGCCGGGTCTTCCAGTCCAGCAACAGCACCCGCACGGTTTCATCCACGCCGGCCCGCAGCGCGGCCTGGTAGGGTTTGCCCTGCTCGGCGGCCCAGTCGGCCAGGCAGTCCTCACAGGCAAGCGGGGCGCTGTGCACTTCGATGCGGCCCTGGTAAAGCGCGCTGCGACCGAGCATCAGCCGTACCTCGCTGATCACCCGCACGCTGTGCAGGTCCTGGCTGAGCAGCGCCTGGGGCGCGATGTCCAGCGTCAGTGCCGCGGACGGGTTGCTGGGGCGCCCGGCGTTGGCGAACGCGTCCGCGAAGGCATTGCCGTACCAGCCCTCCAGGTTCTGCGCGGCAATCGCCTCGCGCAGGCCCGCCACGCGCTTGTCGGCTTCCGCCTTGGCCTGTCCCTGCACCGCGTTCTGGTTCATCTGCGCGACGATCAGGCTGCCCAGCACCACGCCCGCGGCCACGCCGGCACCGCTGCCATTGCCCGCCATGCCATTGGCTGCGGCGTTGCGGGCGGCCATGTCGATGCTGGTGGCGGTGCCCAGGCCGCTCTGGACAGCGGCGCTGCCGTCGTGCGCCTGCTCGCCCCCTACCAGCCGTTCGCTGCCCGGCGCCACCTGCACGCGGAAGGGCTGGTCGAGGTTGTTCGCCAGCTCCGTGGTCATGCTCGGCTTCAGCGACCTGGACGGCGCGCATCCGCCCAGCAGCGTCAGGGCGATCAGCAGCGCGAGGCCGCGGTTGCAGCGCGCGCTCATGGTTGCACGGCGGAAATCTGCTGCGCCTTGAACGGCAGCATCAGGTTCTGCTGCGTCTGGTCCAGCGCCTGGTAATAGGTGTTGGTCAGATTGGGGAATTCCGGGCCCTCGTCCCACTCGCCATCGACGACGCGATTGGTGGTGAAGGGCTGGTAGTACAGCAGGCGGTTGTCGTCGAGGTCGATGACGTAGGCGGAAACCACCACCTGGGTAATCGGCGCGCTGGTGGGGATGAAACCGTAGTAGGTGCGGTAGGTGCCGGTGCTGGCCACCGCGAACACCACCAGCTTGTCGACGTTATACGTGGCCTTGAACGAGGTGTAGTCGAGCTTGGAGTAGCCCAGCTTGGCGCCCTTGACGGGCTTCAGTGCGTTCAGCTTGAGCGGTTGCTCCAGCACCGTCGCCTGGTAGCCACGCTCGGTGAGCGTCTTGGCGACCTCCTTGGGAAAGTCCTTCAGGCTGGTGGTGTCCCAGGTCTCGACCTTGCTGCGCATCGTGGCGGAGGTGGCGGTGTTGATGGCGACATCCAGCAGGCCCTGCTGGCCGGCCATCAGGGCTTGTGGCTTGGGCACTTCGGTGATGGCGATGCCGATGCGTTCGTGCTGATCGGCCCAGAAGGCCTGGTCCAGGGGCACCGGTCCCTGCGGCGTGGCGCAGCCGGTGAGAACGAGCAGGAACATGACGGGTAGGGCAAAAAGGGCGCGGCGAATCCGGTCCATTGGACGTTCCTTCTATCGATCCTTGATAAGCGCTGGAGCGCTGACTATGCGGCTGATGGCACATTGCTGGCCGCGGCGGCGGATAGTACCGCAAACCGCCGGGATTTGGCCCAGCGGTTCTTCCGCGCAGCAGGTGTAGCGCGAATGGATCGGACGAAACCCGAAGGCAATGCGGTTGAAACAGCGCGGGCCGGGCGTTCTGCCCAGCCCGCCGTGGGGGTTACAACGCCTCGCGGCTCGGCGTGCCGTCCACCAGGCGCTGGATGCCCAGCGGGTTGGCGTTTTGCAGCGCCTCGGGAAGGAAGGCGTCCGGGTAGTTCTGGTAGCACACCGGGCGCAGGAAGCGGTCGATGGCAAGCGTCCCGACCGAGGTGCCGCGCGCGTCCGAAGTCGCCGGGTACGGCCCGCCGTGCACCATCGCATCGCAGACTTCCACGCCGGTCGGGTAGCCATTGAGCAGCAGGCGCCCGGCCTTCTGTTCCAGCAGCGCCAGCAGGTCGCCGTAGGCGTCCAGGTCCGCCGGTTCGGCGATCAGGGTGGCGGTGAGCTGCCCGTGCAGGCCGTGCAGCGCCTGGATCAGCTCGGCCTTGTCGGCCACTTCGACGACGATGGTGGTCGGGCCGAAGACCTCTTCCTGGAGCAGTTCGTCACCGTTGAGCAACAGGCTGACATCGGCCTTGAACAGCTGCGGCCGGGCCTGGTTGCCCTCCTGTTTCGAGCCGGCCAGGTGGGTGATGCCCGGCTGTTTGTGCAGGTTGTCCAGGCCGTGGCAGTAGCTCTTCAGGCCGCCCGGATTGAGCATGGTCTGCGCCGGCTGGTCGCCCATCAGCGCGGCAAAGCGCTCGAGGAAGGCGGAAAACTCCGCCGACTTGATGCCGATCACCAGGCCGGGATTGGTGCAGAACTGCCCGGCGCCGAGGACCACGGAGCCGGTCAGCTCGGCGGCGATCTTCTCGCCACGGGCCTTGATCGCCTCGGGCAGCAGGAGCATCGGGTTGATGCTGCTCATCTCGGCGAACACCGGGATCGGCTGCGGACGCGCCGCCGCCATGTCGCAGAGCGCACGACCGCCGCGCAGCGAGCCGGTGAAGCCGACCGCCTGGATCGCCGGGTGTTTGACCAGCGCTTCGCCCACGCCGCCGCCGTAGATCATGTTGAACACACCTTTCGGCATGCCGGTTTTCTCGGCGGCGCGCACGATGGCGTCGGCGACGAACTCGGCCGTCGCCATGTGCCCGCTGTGGGCCTTGAACACCACCGGGCAACCAGCGGCCAGCGCGGCGGCGGTGTCGCCACCGGCGGTGGAAAACGCCAGCGGGAAGTTCGACGCGCCGAACACCGCGACCGGGCCGAGGCCGATGCGGTACTGGCGCAGGTCCGGGCGCGGCATGGGCCGGCGCTCCGGCAGCGCGCGGTCGATGCGTGCGCCATAGAAATCGCCACGCCGCAGCACCTGGGCGAACAGGCGCATCTGCCCGCTGGTGCGGCCACGCTCGCCCTGGATACGCCCGGCCGGCAGCGCGGTTTCCTGGCAGACCAGGGCGACGAAGTCATCGCCCAGCGCATCGATCTCGGCGGCGATGGCGTCGAGGAAGTCGGCGCGTTTGGCCGCCGACAGCGTGCGGTAGGTCGGATAGGCGGCTGCGGCGGCCTTGGCGGCGGCGTCGACCTCGCCAAGCGTGGCCTGGTGAAAGTCGTAGGGCAGCTTCTCGCCGGTGCTGGCGTCGAGGCTGTGCACGACGACGTCGCCCAGGGCGCTGCGCGCGCCGTTGATGTAGTTCTGTCCGAGTATCTGCATGTTCGTCTCCTCGACTCGCGGGTCTGGATGGATCGCCGGCGGCGCCGGCGTCGCTGGGAAAAGTGCTTAGAGCTTGCCCACCCCGCCGGCAGGCAGTTCGGCCGCGGTCGGCGCAATGCCGTTGACCAGCGGCTCGCCGAATTCAGGCAGGCCGATCTCGAAGCGGTCGCCTGGCTCGGCACGCACGCCATCGGCGAACGACAGCGTCGCGGTGCCGAAGAAATGCACGTGCACGTCGCCCGGCCGGAGGAACTGCGCGTACTTGAAGTGGTGGTACTCGAGGTTCTCCAGGCTATGGCACATGTTGTCCTCGCCGGAGAGGAACTCCTTCTCCCAGAGCACCTCGCCGTTGCGCCGGATGCGGCTGAAACCCGACAGGTGCCGGGGCAGTTCGCCAAGGCGCAGCTCCGGGCCGAAGGCGCAGAAGCGCAGCTTGGAGTGCGCCAGGTACAGGTAATTGCGTCGCTCCATGACATGGTCGGAATACTCGTTGCCAAGGGCGAAACCCAGGCGATACGGCTTGCCGTCATGGCCGATGACGTAGAGCCCGGTGAGCTCCGGTTCCTCGCCGCCGTCCTCGGCGAACGGCGGACGCGGCAGCGCGGCGCCCGGGCGCACGACGATGCTGCCGTCGCCCTTGTAGAACCATTCCGGCTGCGCGCCGACTTGCCCGGCGGCCGGCTTGCCGCCTTCGACGCCCCATTTGAAGATGCGCATGGTGTCGGTCAGGGTGGCTTCGTCGACGCCGGCCTGCTGGTGCATCTTGTCCCGCGCGGAGGCGCTACCCAGGTGGGTCAGCCCGGTGCCGCTGACCAGGCAGTGCGCCGGGTCCGGATGGTCCAGCGGCGGCAGCACGCGGTCCTGGCCGAGCAATGCCGAATAGTCGTGCGCCTCGCCGAGCCCCTGCAAGTCGACCCGCTGGGCCAGGCTCTGGCCGGCGTCGATGGCGGCCAGCGCCAGCTCCCGCACGCTGTTGGCACCCAGCACTTCACGCACCAGGCCGCCATCCACCAGGCCAACCCGGCGTTCGCCGCCGGCCAGTTCGAACTGAATCAAGCGCATCGCAATCCTCACTTTCTATCTGTCATTGTCGGGGTCGGCAGCGCTCAGGCGTTGCCCATGGAAACCTGTTGCTGCGCGTGGCGGCGTTCCAGGCGCTGGTAGACCACCCAGGTCAGCAGCAGGCCAAAGCACAGCACGGCCGTGAGGAAGTACAGGCCCGACGCCAGGTTGCCGGTGTACTCCTTCAGCGCGCCGATACCGAACGGCCCGATGTAGCCGCCGAGGTTGCCCACCGAGTTGATCAGGGCGATGGCCGCCGCCGCACTGGTGCCGGTGAAGAAGCGCCCCGGCAGGGTCCAGAACAGCGCGGTGGTGGAGAACAGGCAGAACGCGACCAGCGACAGCGCCATCAGTTGCAGCGCCGGCGCGCTGAGCCAGGCGCTGAGGAACATCGAGCAGGCGGCCAGGGCGTAGAGCACGGCAAGGTGGCCATAGCGGTCGTTCAGCCGGTCCGAACTGCGCGGCACGATGAGCAGGCCGACGATGCCGAACACGTAAGGAATCGCCGAGAGGAAACCGGTGGTCAGGTCGCTGCCGCCGAACTGCTTGAGGATGGTCGGCAGCCACAGGCCGAGACCGTAGATGCTCAGCGTCACCGGCAGGTAGAACAGCGCCAGCAGCAGCACGCGCTTGTCCTTCAGGGCATGCAGCGGGTTGCCGTGGCGGGTCTGGGCGTATTCCTGCTTGTCCTTCTCCAGCTCGCCGGCGAGCCAGGTCTTCTCCTCCGCGGAGAGCCATTTCACCTTGTGCAGGTTGTCCGGCAGGAAGCGCAGGGTCGGCCAGGCGAGCAGCACCGCCGGAGCGCCGATCATCAGGAACAGCCACTGCCAGCCGTGCAGGCCGGAGAGCCCATCCATGCCCAGCAGCGCGCCCGCCAGCGGACCGGTGATCATCATCGCGATCGGCTGCGACAGGATGAAGAAGCCGATGATCTTGCCGCGATGGCGAACCGGGTACCACTGGGTGATGAAGTACAGCACGCCGGGGAAGAACCCGGCCTCGGCCGCACCGAGCAGGAAGCGCATCACGTAGAAGCTCGTCGGCCCCTGGATGAACGCCATGCCCATGGTGATCGCACCCCAGGTGATGAGGATGCGCGCGAACCAGCGTCGCGCGCCGAAGCGATCGAGCAGCAGGTTGCTGGGTACTTCGAAGATGAAATAGCCGATGAAGAACAGACCCGCGCCCAAGCCGTAGGCGGCATCGCCGATGCCCACGTCGGCGCCCATGTGCAGCTTGGCGAAGCCAACCGCCGAGCGATCGATGTAGGCGACCAGATAGAGGAGGATCAGGAAGGGGATCAGTTTCAGGGTGATGAGGCGTATCAGCCGCTGCTCGGGGCTCATGTGTCGCGGTCTCCATTTGTTTTTGTATGGACCAGCACGTCAGTAGGCACGGCGTCTCGAAGGGGCGTCCTCTCACGTTGAACCGACTATATAGTATTACTATTTACTCAACAAGCCTTCCAAATGCTCTTTGAAAGGGCTACTTTTGGCTAACTCATCGCTATTAGTAATACAAAACAAGAGAGAACCCCATGACCGAGCAAAAACGCCCGCTTCGCTCCGCCTCCTGGTTCGGCACCACCGACAAGAACGGCTTCATGTACCGCAGCTGGATGAAGAACCAGGGCATCCCGGACCATGAATTCCAGGGCAAGCCCATCATCGGCATCTGCAATACCTGGTCCGAACTGACCCCGTGCAACGCGCATTTCCGCAAGATCGCCGAGCACGTAAAGAAAGGCGTCCTCGAAGCCGGCGGCTTCCCGGTCGAGTTCCCGGTGTTCTCCAGCGGCGAATCCAACCTGCGCCCCACCGCCATGCTCACCCGCAACCTGGCCAGCATGGACGTCGAGGAGGCGATTCGCGGCAACCCGGTGGACGCCGTGGTGCTGCTCACCGGTTGCGACAAGACCACCCCCGCCCTGCTGATGGGCGCCGCGAGCTGCGACGTGCCGGCCATCGTGGTCACCGGCGGGCCGATGCTCAACGGCAAGCACAAGGGTCGCGACATCGGCGCCGGCACCATCGTCTGGCAGATGCACGAGTCCTATAAGGCCGGGCTGATCGACCTCAACGAGTTCCTCTCCGCGGAAGCCGGCATGTCCCGCTCCGCCGGCACCTGCAACACCATGGGCACGGCCTCGACCATGGCCTGCATGGCCGAAGCCCTCGGCACCTCGCTGCCGCACAACGCGGCGATCCCGGCGGTGGACTCGCGCCGCTACGTGCTCGCGCACCTGTCCGGCATGCGCATCGTCGACATGGTGTGGGAAGACCTGCGCCTGTCGAAGGTGCTGACCAAGGAAGCCTTCGAGAATGCGATCAAGGTCAACGCCGCCATCGGCGGCTCGACCAACGCGGTCATCCACCTCAAGGCCATCGCCGGGCGCATGGGCGTCGACCTCGAACTGGACGACTGGACCCGCGTCGGCCGCGGCACGCCGACCATCGTCGACCTGCAACCCTCCGGGCGCTTCCTGATGGAAGAGTTCTACTACGACGGCGGCCTGCCGGCGGTGATCCGGCGGATGGGCGAAGGCGGCATCCTGCCGAATCCAGATGCGCTGACGGTGAACGGCCGCTCGCTATGGGAAAACTGCAGCGAAGCACCGATCTACGGCGAGAACGAGGTGATCCGCACGCTGGACAACCCGATTCGCGCCGACGGCGGCATCTGCGTGCTGCGCGGCAACCTGGCGCCCAAGGGCGCGGTGCTCAAGCCCTCCGCCGCCACCGCCGAGCTGATGCAGCATCGCGGTCGCGCGGTGGTCTTCGAGAACTTCGACGACTACAAGGCGCGCATCGCCGACCCGGAACTGGATGTCGACGAAACCTGCGTGCTGGTGCTCAAGAACGCCGGGCCCAAGGGTTATCCGGGCATGGCCGAAGTCGGCAACATGGGCCTGCCGCCGAAGGTGCTGGCCAAGGGCATCACCGACATGGTGCGCATCTCCGACGCGCGCATGAGCGGCACCGCCTACGGCACCGTAGTGCTTCACGTGGCCCCGGAAGCGGCCGCGGGCGGCCCGCTGGCAGCGGTGCGCAACGGCGACATGATCGAGCTGGACGCCTACGCCGGCCGCCTGCACCTGGACATCAGCGACGAGGAACTGCAGGCGCGCCTGGCCGATATCCCACCGCCGGCACCGCTGCTCTGGGACGGCGGCTATCGCCGACTGTACATCGACCACGTGCTGCAGGCCGACGAAGGCTGCGACTTCGACTTCCTGGTCGGCTGCCGCGGCTCCGAGGTACCGCGCCACTCGCACTGAACCGGCGAAACGCCCGCCGCAGCGGCGGGCGACGGCCTGGCGAAAGCTTGCCGATGCTATGCTGTCGCGCTCAAGTCAGGTCGGACGCCAAGCGCCCCCATGGATTACAAACAGCCAAAACCCCGCAAGAGTCGCCACGCCAACATCGTTCAGGAACTGGGCATGCGGATCGTCTCCGGCCAGCTCCAGCCGGACGAGAAACTGCCCCAGGAAGCCGTGCTCTGCGAGGAATACGCGGTCAGCCGGCCGGTGGTCCGCGAGGCCATCCGCGTGCTGGTGGCAAAAGGGCTGGTAGCCTCCAAGCCGCGCGTCGGCACCCTGGTGAAGCCGCGCCGCGACTGGCACATGCTCGACCCCGACGTGCTCTACTGGCTGGTCGAAAGTACCCCGCAAAGCGAGTTCTTCAGCACGCTGGTCGGGGTGCGCTGCATCATCGAACCGGCGGTCTGCGCGATGGCGGCGAGCACCGCCAACGCCGAGGACATCGCCGCCATCGAAGAGGCCTACACGCGCATGGAAGCCGCCACCAGCCGTGCCGAAATGCTCCAGCCGGACCTCGACTTCCACCGCCGCATCGCCGAGGCCACGCACAACGACCTGCTGGTGTACCTGAGCAACATGCTCTCGATCGCCCTGCGCGAATCGATCAAGTTCTCCAGCCACCGGCCCAACCTGCAGGCCCTCACCCTGCCCCGCCACAAGGCGATCCTCACCGCGATCAAGAACCGCGACGCCCTCGCCGCGCAACAGGCCTCGATCGTCCAGCTCGACGACACCCGCGTCGCACTGAACACCGTGCTCAACGAACTGACACCGCTCTGACACGAGCATGAAAAAGCCCCGCCGGTTTCAGCCGGCGGGGCTTTTTTCATGCCTGTTTCGACCAAGAGCCGCGTCCACGCATGCGGGGAACCACTGAAGGGTGAGCCCGGCGGTGGGTGCGCTCGCGGTCAGACCGGTTTGCGCATCGGCGTGTCGCGGTGCGCGGCGCGCAGGTATTGCGCCGGCCAGGGCTGCGAGCGCTCGTTGAGGTATTCCGCAGCGTGCAGGGGCCAGTACGGGTCGCGCAGCAGTTCGCGGGCGAGCAGGATCAGGTCTGCCTGGCCGGTGCGCAGGATGTGCTCGGCCTGCACCGCCTCGGTGATCATCCCCACCGTGCCGCTGGCGATGCCGGCCTCCTTGCGCACGCGCTCGGCGAACTCGGTCTGGTAGCCCGGCCCGGTGGGGATTTCCGCGTTCGCCGCGGTGCCGCCGGAAGATACGTCGATCAGATCGACCCCCAGGGGTTTCAGGCGCCGCGCCAGTTCCACCGTTTCGTCAGGGTTCCAACCATCCTGCACCCAGTCGGTCGCCGAGACGCGGACGAACAGCGGCAGTTCCTGCGGCCAGACTTCGCGCACCGACTCGGTCACCTGCAGGAGCAGGCGGATGCGGTTCTCGAACGAGCCCCCGTAGCCGTCGCGACGCTGGTTGGAGAGCGGCGAGAGGAACTGATGCAACAGGTAGCCATGCGCCGCGTGGACCTCGACCACCTTGAAGCCGGCCGCCAGCGCGCGTTCGGCGGCGCGCACGAAGGCCTGGATCACCTCGCCGATCTGCGCCTCGTCGAGCGCCGTCGGCACCGCGTGCTCGGGGCTGAAGGCGATCGCCGAGGGACCGCTCGGCGCCCAGCCTCCGGCCGCCACCGGCACGCTGCCGTGCTTGTTCAGCCACGGCGCCCAGGTGCTCGCCTTGCGCCCGGCATGGGCCAGCTGGATGCCGGCGAAGGCGCCCTGGGACTCAATGAAACGGGTGATGCGCTGCAAGGGTTCGATGTGCTCGTCGGACCAGATGCCCAGATCCTCAGGGGTGATGCGGCCGTCGGCGGTCACCGCGGTGGCCTCGATCAGCACCAGGCCGGCGCCGCCCACGGCGCGGCTGCCCAGGTGCACCAGATGCCAGTCATTGGCCATGCCCTCCTTCGCCGAGTACTGGCACATGGGCGACACGGCGATGCGGTTGGGCAGGCTGAGCTGGCGCAGCTGCAAGGGTTCGAAGAGATGACTCATGGCGGAACTCCAAATGGCGACATTGTTGTTATCGACCCCCTTAGCTTAGGCCGGGTTCTTCGAATCAGGGATCGAGGCGCCCATCGTCACGCTGGCGGAACGGTTTATTGCCGAAACACCGCCAATCGCCCGCCTTCTCTGCCAGTAAACTCCGCCGCTTTGCCTGCCGTGCCGAGGAAATGCCCCGATGACTCCCGATCGACGCTTCGCCCGCGCGGTGCGCTGCGCCATCGCCCTGTTCGTCGCGCTGTTCGTCTACTTCCTGATCGCCGACCTGTGGATGCCGCTGACGCCGCACGCGCAACTGACCCGCCCCGTGGTGCGCCTGGCACCGCGCGTCGGCGGCCAGGTGCTGGAGGTAGCGGCGCGAAACAACGCCCACGTGCAGCCCGGCGACCTGATCTTCCGCCTCGACCCGCAGCCCTTCGCACTGGCCGTTCGCCAGGTCGAGCTGGCGCTGGAAGAGGCGCGCCGCACCAACCTCGAGCTGGATGCGGCAATCGCTTCGGCCGAAGCCGGCCTGCTCGCCGCGCGCAGCACCGCCGACGAGCTGGACAGCGAAGTGCGCCGTGTGAAGGTGCTGGTGGAGCGCGCCAACGTTTCCCGCCAGCAGCACGACCAGACCCTGTCCCACGCACAGGCCGCGCGCGCCTAGGTGGCAGCGGCGCAGATCGCCTCGATCCTGGTGCTGTTCCCGATGCACTGGAACGGCGTGCGCTTCGCTGGCCGGGTGCGCGCCCTGGGCACGCTGCGCGGCTGCCTGATGGCGCTGGCGCTGCAACTGGTGCTCTACGACCACTACGACATCCTGCCCTTCGTGGCGATCCTGCTGTGGATCGCGGCGATGCACTGCGCGCGCATCCACATGCTGGAGAACGGCATGCCGGGCCAGGGCTTCGGCGCCCTCACCACACTGGCCATAGTCTTCGGCCAGTACCTCACGCCGACCCACGACATGATGTACAGCGTGCTCTACCGGCTCAGCTCGGTGTGCCTGTCGGTGTTCGTCACCCTGCTGGTGGTATTGGTGCTGCACAGCCTGCTGGATCGCTTTCCGGCCACCCGCCACGCCTGACGCGCCGCCTCAGCGTGGCGCGAGGTGGGCCACCAGCAGTTGCACGCTTTCCTGTCCGCGAAACTCGTTGACGTCGAGCTTGTAGGCCACGTCGACCCAGCCCAGCTTCGGGTTGGCCAGCAGCTCGCTGTCGACGTTGAAGGCGATGCCGTCCAGGGTGCGACCGCCGCACTCGGTCTTCAGCACCAGCTTGAGGTGCTTCGCGCCGACGATGCGCTGCTGCACCACCTGGAACACGCCGTGGAACATCGGCTCGGGGAACTGCTGGCCCCAGGGCCCGGCCTGGCGCAGTGCCTTGGCCAGCTCCAGATGGAACTCCTCGATGCCCAGCTGGCCGTCGGAGAGCATCCGTCCGGTCAGGTCGTCCTCGTCCAGCTGCTTGCGCACCTCGGCGTCGAAGGCCGCGGCGAACGCCCCGAGGTTGGCCTGCGGCAACGACAGCCCGGCCGCCATGGCATGGCCGCCGAACTTGCTGATCAGCCCCGGATGGCGCGCCGCCACGGCGTCCAGCGCATCGCGGATGTGGAAGCCCTGCACCGAGCGCGCCGACCCCTTGAGCAGGCCGTCGCCGGCGTCGGCGAAGGCGATCGCCGGGCGGTGGTAACGCTCCTTCAGACGCGAGGCGAGAATGCCGATCACGCCCTGGTGCCAGTCCGCATCGAACAGGCAGAGGCCGAACGGCAGGTCGTCCAGCGCCAGATCCTTGAGCTGCGCCAGGGCTTCGCGCTGCATGCCCTGCTCGATGGACTTGCGGTCCTGGTTGAGCTGGTCGAGCTGCACCGCCATGTCGCGGGCCAGCGCTTCGTCGTCGCAGAGCAGGCATTCGATGCCCAGGCTCATGTCGTCCAGCCGCCCCGCCGCGTTCAGCCGCGGGCCGATGATGAAGCCCAGGTCGGTGGAGGTGATCTTGCGCGCATCGCGACCGGCGACCTCCAGGATCGCGCGCAACCCGGGCCGCGCGCGACCGGCGCGGATGCGTGCCAGGCCCTGGTGGACCAGGATGCGGTTGTTGGCGTCTAGCGGCACCACGTCGGCGACGCTGCCCAGCGCCACCAGGTCGAGCAGCTCGGCGAGGTTGGGCTCGGCCAGCGACTGGCGGGCGAACCAGCCGTTCTCGCGCAGTCTGGCGCGCAGCGCCAGCAACACGTAGAAGATCACCCCGACGCCGGCGATGCACTTGCTCGGGAAGCTGCACTCGGGCTGGTTCGGGTTGACGATGGCGTCCGCCACCGGCAATTCCTGGCCCGGCAGGTGGTGATCGGTGATCACCACGCCGAGCCCGGCCGCCTTCGCCGCCGCCACGCCCTCGACGCTGGAGATGCCGTTGTCCACGGTCACCAGCAGGTCGGGGTTGCGCTGCAGCGCCACGGCGACGATTTCCGGGGTCAGCCCGTAGCCGTAGTCGAAGCGATTGGGTACCAGGTAGTCGACGTGGCTTGCGCCGAGCAGACGCAAACCCAGCACGCCCACCGCGCTGGCGGTGGCGCCATCGGCGTCGAAGTCACCGACGAAGAGAATCCGCTGGCGCCGCTCCAGGGCGACCACCAGCAGTTCGACGGCGCGCTCGATACCCTTTAGCTGCCCATACGGAATCAGGCGTGCCAGGCCCTTGTCCAGCTCCGCCGGGGAGCGCACGCCGCGCGCGGCATACAGGCGGCGCAGCAGCGGCGGCAGCTCGCCGAGGTCGGGCAGGGTTTCGGGTAGCGGGCGGGGTTCGATGCGCATGGGATTCTGGTCTACTGAAACGAAAGATGAACGAAGGCGGCGGACGGTCCGCACACCTTCAACCGGGTGCGCTGCAGCCGATCAGCCGCGAATCGGCCAGGGCCGCGCTGCGATGCACGGTCGCTGCCTGGTACTCGGCATCGGCGAGCATGCCGAGGAACGCCTCCTTGCTCGGATAACGCACCAGCAGCACGTCGTCCCAACGCTCGCCGGGCGGCGCGATCAACGCCGCGTGGGCCTGCACCAGTATCTCTACCGCGCCGCCGGCGCCCTGCACCTTGGCAAGTGCGGCACGACTATAGCGGGCGTAGGCCTTACGCCCGGTGCAGGGGCTTTCGCCGCTACCGGCCGGGTAGTTGGCCTGCTCGCGGTAACGCAGCAGGTTGAGCATCAGGATCGGTTGGGCGGAGGGCATGCTGCGGACAAACTCGGCCAGTTGTTCGGCGCTGGGATTCAGGGTGGACATGGGGCGCTCCTTCTCGTGCGAATCGACAGCCTGAGCAGGCAGCCCAAGGCGGTCAACGTTCATTGGAGGCCCTGATGGCACGCCATCGGAACGCTGGCGAAGATGCTCAGCGTTCGCCGGCCAGCCATTCCAGTTGCAGTTCGTGCTGGCCGTTCTCGTCGGTGATGAACAGCGTGCCTTCGCTGATCATCACCGCCCAGTTGATCGAGCGCGGCAGGTCGCGCGCCACGGTTTCCAGCGCTTCCTGCGGCACGGCGACGACGTTGATGTTCTTCAGGCTCCTGACGCCATCGAGCACCTTGCTCTGCCACACGCGCAGGTTGCCGTAGGCGACCAGGCTGAAGCGCTCGGCGCGGCGCGAACACCAGGTGATGCGCTCGGCATCCGGCTGGCCGACTTCGATCCAGTGCAGCACCCGATCGTCGAGGCTCTTTTCCCACAGCGCCGGCTCGTCGACGTCGGACAGCCCGCGGCCGAAGGACAGCAGCTCGCCGTACCACAGCAGGTAGGCGATCAGCCGCACCACCAGGCGCTCCTCGGTTTCCGAGGGGTGGCGGGCGACGGTAAAGCGCGCGGTGTCGTAGACCGAACGGTCGAGGTCGGTGAGGTTTATTTCGACTTTGTAGGTTGTCGCTTGCAGGGCCATGTACGGCTTCCTGGCGGAATGGAAGCCGGCAAGTCTAGCGCGAATGCCCTCGCGGCACGACCACCGCCGGGAGCCTGGCGGCGTGCGCGAGGGACATGGGAAGCGCCGCGGCCTCTAGCGTGCGCGGCCCTTGAAGAGCAGCGCGCCAATGGCCACGGCGCCGAGACCGAGCAACGCCACGGTGGCGACCGGGTGCAGACTGGCGTGGGTGTAGAGGCTGTGGCGCAGCACGCGCCCCGGATAGTAGCCACGGGTACGACCGGTCAGGCGGCCACCGTTCGGGCCGTGCAGGGCACCCTGCCAGTTGGCGTCCGGCTGACCATTCTGCAGGCGGTCGTAGATGACCTTCTCGCTGAGCCAGTCGTAGAAGCGCGGGAAGTTCTGCGCGATCACCGTGAAGGCCTTGGAGGCGCCGATGTAGATGTCGCGGGTGGGATGCACCGCCGCATGGAGGATCGCCTCGGCGACCTCTTCCGGCGCATACAGCGGCGGCGGCAGGACCGGCGCGCTGGCGGTGTAATCCCGGGCGTGGTCGGTGAACAGCGTGTCGGTGGCGGCTGGCCGGATCAACGTTACCGATACCGGCGCGGCATCCTTGCGCAGCTCGACCCGCAACACATCGGTCATGGCCTTCACCGCATGCTTGGACGCCGCGTACATGCCGTGCACCGGAATCGGCGCGGCCGATTCGGAACTGCCCAGGTTGATGATCGCCCCGCCGTGCTCGCGCAGGTATTTGGCCGCGATGGTCGAGCCGTAGTAGGTGCCCCAGAAATTGGTTTCGAACAGACGGCGATGATCGGCGTCGCTGGCGTCCTCGATCTTGCCGATCACCGCGATGCCGGCATTGTTCACCCAGGTATCGAAACGGCCGAACTTCTCGATGGCGAGGTCGGCGACCCGCTGCATGGCCTGGCGGTCACCAACGTCGGCGGCCATCGTGACCACCTGGGCGCTGCCGCCGAGTTCGCCGGCGATCTGCTCCAGCGCCTGTTCGTTGCGGGCCACCAGTACCAGGCGGGCGCCCTTGGCGACGGCGGCGCGCGCTGTGGCGAGGCCGATGCCGCTGGACGCGCCGGTGATGACGATGACCTGCTGGGCGAGCGGACGAAGATTGGGCTTCATGAAGTCCTCCTGTTCGGAAAAGGAACGCGGCGAAGGCGCTGTACCGGCGCCGCGCGGGGGGGGCTAACCGGGTTCCTCGGGTGGACCAGTGGTCCGACGGCAGCGGCTGCCATACGCCGAAAAAAAGAAACCCCGAGCCTTGGGGGAGATGCTCGGGGTTCAACGCCAGCCACGAGGGCCAGGCGGCCGGCACATGGACCTGGGAGCGGTAAGGTTTCATGTGCCGTGTAATTACTGACCGGCGAAAAAGCCCAATCGTTCAACCGGTCGTCGGGCAGGCGTGGATCACAGCGAGGCGTAGTTTTTCACCCGGCTATTGCCGTGCAGATGGGCAATCACCTCGGGTGCGATACGGCCTTCGATCAGCAAGAGGTCGCGCAGGATGCCATCCACCACATCGGTCAGGGCGAAGCGGTCGCTCAGCTGCCCCTTGCTCAGCGTGCGCTGGAGGACGGGTTCTCCCGCCTCGTTGGTCAGGGTCATCAACCTGCCGCCGTCGGCACGGTCAGGCCCCAACACCACCTTGTACGGCGCCAGGGCGCCTTCCAGCAATTCCGTTGTGCTTTCCATGTCCATCTCCACTTAAGGTTCTGAAAATAAAGGAGGTGTAGCAAAGACTCGATAAGCGCAAGGAAAGTTCGTGATCGCCCCGCGTGGAGAAACGCCGGCGCGAGGGCAACCTCAGGGTAAGCAGGGTTCGTTGCAGTGGCGTGACGCGGATGCGAACAGGCCGGCACAACGAGGCCGGCCTGAACGGAGGGGCGAAAACGCGCCGGCAAGCCGGCGAGGCGTTCGCTCAGAGAGGTTTGCCGCGGTTACCGTGCCCGGCGACGAAGGCCTGCACAGCCTTCAGGTCGTTCGCGAGCACGCTGTAGCGCTCCTCGCGGACGAACAGGTCGGCCAGGTGCACCGGCAGTTCGATGGCCTTGGCGATGCCGGCCTTCTCCACCGCTTCGGGGAATTTCACCGGGTGCGCGGTGCCCAGCACCACCATGGGCGTGCTCAGGCTGCGACGGCATTCACGACCGGCACGCACGCCGATGGCGGTGTGCGGGTCGAGCACCTCGCCGGTTTCGGCGAATACCGCGGCGATGGTCGCGCAGGTCTGCTCGTCATCCACCGCCAGCGAGTCGAAGAGCTTGCGCGCCTCGCTCCAGCGGTCCTCGTCCACGCTGAAACCGCCGCCCCGCTTGAAAGTGTCCATCAGCCCGGCGATGGCCGCGCCGTTGCGCCCGTGCAGGTCGAACAGCAGGCGCTCGAAGTTGGACGAAACCATGATGTCCATCGACGGCGAGAGAGTCGGATGCAGGGTGTCCTTGGCGTAACTGTTGCCGCTCATGAAGCGGTGGAGGATGTCGTTGCGGTTGGTGGCGACGATCAGCTGGCTGACCGGCAGGCCCATGTTGCGCGCCAGGTAGCCGGCGAAGATGTCGCCGAAGTTGCCGGTCGGCACCGAGAAGGCGATGGAACGCGCCGGCGCGCCGAGCTGCAACGCGGCGTAAAAGTAATAGACGATCTGGGCCATGATCCGCGCCCAGTTGATCGAGTTGACCGCCACCAGGCGCGTGCCCTTGAGGAAGGCCTGGTCGGCGAAGCTGGCCTTGACCATTTCCTGGCAGTCGTCGAAGTTGCCTTCGATGGCGATGTTGTGGATGTTTTCGCCGAAGATGGTGGTCATCTGCCGGCGCTGCACTTCTGACACGCGGTTGTGCGGGTGCATGATGAAGATATCGACGTTGTCGCAGGCCTTGCAGCCCTCGATCGCCGCCGAGCCGGTATCGCCGGAGGTGGCGCCCATGATCACCACGCGCTCGTTGCGCTTGGCCAGCACATGGTCGAGCAGCCGGCCGAGCAGTTGCAGGGCGAAATCCTTGAACGCCAGCGTCGGGCCATGGAACAGCTCGAGCACCCACTCGTTGCCGTTCAGCTGACGCAGCGGCGCGATGGCGCTATGGGCGAACACGCCGTAGGTGTCTTCGAGGATGCGCTTGAAGTCGGCGTCCTCGATGCTGCCGGCCACGAACGGGCGCATCACCCGGAAGGCCAGCTCGTGGTAAGGCAGGCCGGCCCAGGAAGCGATTTCCTCCTGGGTGAAGCGCGGCAGGTTTTCCGGTACGTAGAGGCCGCCATCGCTGGCCAGGCCGGCGAGCAGGACGTCTTCGAAGTTCAGGGCAGGTGCCTGGCCGCGGGTGCTGATATAGCGCATTTCGACAAACCTTCGCTGTGCGCCACGTCCCGGTGCGTCTGGCCCCGGGCGCGTGGCTGGATTAATTCAGTTGCTCGACGCGAATCCGTACGACGTCGCCGGAAACGCCTTCCAGCGCCTCGAGGGCGGTGATGGCGTCGTCGATACGCGCTTCCTGCACGCGGTGGGTCACCAGGATCATCGGCACCAGGCCGTCCTGCTCCTCGGCTTCCTTCTGCATGATCGATTCGATGTTGATGCCGCGATCGGAAAGGATGCTCGCCACCTGTGCCAGCACGCCGGGCAGGTCCTTCGCCTGGATGCGCAGGTAGTAGGCGCTCTCGCATTCGGCGATCGGCAGGATCGGGTGATCGGACAGCGAATCCGGCTGGAAGGCCAGGTGCGGCACGCGGTTGTGCGGGTCGGTGGTCAGCGCGCGAACCACGTCGACGACATCGGCCACCACCGCCGAAGCGGTCGGTTCCATGCCGGCGCCGGCACCGTAATAGAGGGTGCTTCCGACGGCATCGCCGTTGACCATCACCGCGTTCATCACGCCGTTGACGTTGGCGATCAGGCGATCGGCCGGGATCAGCGTCGGGTGCACGCGCAGCTCGATGCCGGCCGCGGTACGACGCGCCACGCCGAGGTGCTTGATGCGATAGCCCAGCGCTTCGGCATAGTTGACGTCGGCCGTGGTCAGCCTGGTGATGCCTTCGGTGTAGGCCTTGTCGAACTGCAGCGGAATGCCGAAGGCGATGGACGCAAGGATGGTCAGCTTGTGCGCGGCGTCGATGCCCTCGACGTCGAAGGTCGGGTCGGCTTCGGCGTAACCCAGCGCCTGGGCTTCCTGGAGCACGTCCCCGAAGGTACGCCCCTTCTCGCGCATCTCGCTGAGGATGAAATTCCCGGTGCCGTTGATGATCCCGGCGAGCCAGTTGATCTGGTTGCCGGCGAGGCCCTCGCGGATCGCCTTGATGACCGGAATGCCACCGGCCACCGCCGCTTCGAAGGCGATGATCACGCCCTTCTCGCGCGCCTTGGCGAAGAGCTCGTTGCCGTGCACGGCGATCAGCGCCTTGTTCGCGGTGATCACGTGCTTGCCGTTCTCGATGGCCTTGAGCACCAGGTCGCGCGCCAGCGTGTAGCCGCCGATCAGTTCGATGACGATGTCGATGTCCGGGTTGCTGGCGACCTCGAAGATATCGGCGGTAATGGGGGTACTACCGGTATCGACTTTCGGGTTGGGGCGACGCGCGGCAATCTGGGCGACCTCGATTCCACGCCCGGCACGGCGGGAAATCTCATCGGCATTGCGTTTGAGTACGTTGAAGGTGCCGCCGCCGACGGTCCCCAGCCCACAGATTCCCACTTTCACCGGTTTCACGCTGTACTCCCCATTACCGCGACCGCGCCCGGCTGACGGGCGCATAAAAAGAGTCGCACTTTAGAAACCGGGGGGGCTTTAGTCAATCGCGCCCGGCGAGCGGAAAACCGCTGCCGGCGTGGCGCGGGAGCGAAAGGAGACTATCGGGTCAGACCGAGCCGCTCGTGCCACTGCGCGAGGGATTCCTCGGGGTACTCGTCGTACAGCTTGTCATCCTGGCCCTGCTGCACTTCGACCCAGCTGGCCTTCGAGCCGAGCATCAGGTGGGTGTGCTGCGGCGGCACCGGCAGGTCGGTGTCGATGGCCGAGGCATGCGGGTGGATCAGGTCCGGCCAGCTCGGGTCCCAGAGCCAGAGCGCGCTGCCGCATTCGCGGCAGAAATTGCGCTCGCCGGAACTTACCTGGCCGCCCTCCATCTTCGCCCGATAGACGCCGAGGTGCTGCCTGCCCTGAACTTCTAGCGTGCGGTTGTCGGCGCCGAGGTTGATGGCGAAACCGCCCCCGCCCGCCGTCTTGCGACAGATCGAGCAGTAGCAGCGCATGAAGGGATAGGGTTGTGCCGATTCGACGGAAAAACGCACGCTGCCGCAATGGCAGGAACCTTCGAGTTTCATCGCTCGCTCCAGGTCGGGTCATGTCTGCATGTGACCCGACTGGAACGCTATCGCTCGCGCCGTCCGTCAGCCCTCACTGGGCCGCGAGCGCCTGCTTGATCAGCTCGGGCGCCGGCTGATAGCCGGGGATCAGTTGACCGTTGCCGAGCACGATGGCCGGTGTGCCATTGACCCCGATCGACTGACCGAGGGCGAACTGCTCGGACACCGGGTTGGCGCATTTAGCGGCGCTGACCTTCTTGCCGCTGACCATCTGATCCATCGCCGCACGACGATCGCTGGAGCACCAGACCGCCTGCAGCTGCTGGTCGCCGGGAGAATCCAGGCCCTGCCGGGGGAACGCCAGGTAGCGCACTTCGATGCCCTGCCGGTTCAGCTCGGCCACTTCGCCGTGCAGCTTGTGGCAGTACGGGCAGGTGGTGTCGGTGAACACCGTGATGTGGCCCTTGGTCTCGCCCTTGGCCGGGTAGACCACCATCTGTTCCAGCGGCACCGCCGCGATCACCTTGGCGATGCCACGGCTCTCGGCCTGCTCGGTCAGGTTGACCGGGTCGGCGCCGGCCTGCATCTGATAGAGGTAACCCTGCATCAGGTACTTGCCGTCGGCGCTGGCGTAGAGCACGCGACCGCCCTTGAGCTGGACTTCATACAGACCGTTGAGCGGGCTCTTGGCGATGCTCTCGATGGGCAGGTCCTGACCCAGACCGCCGAGGGACTGGCGAATGGTTTTTTCCGCATCGTCCGCGTGTACGGCACCGATGACGAGGGCGAAGCAGGCCCCGATGAGAAAACGAATACTGCGCATGGAACACTCCTGAATGGGTGCGAAAAGACTACCACAGGCACGCCAGCGCCTTCCTTCGCCGTTTGCCGCGAGAGACACCGGCCGTCAGCCGCGGGGGTGATGCTGGGCGTGCAGCTCCTGGAGACGCGCACGGGCGATGTGGGTATAGATCTGCGTGGTGGAAAGGTCGCTGTGGCCGAGCAACATCTGCACCACCCGAAGGTCGGCGCCGTGGTTCAGCAGATGGGTAGCGAAGGCGTGCCGCAGGGTGTGCGGCGACAGCGATTTGGCGATTCCGGCGACTTTCGCCTGCAGCTTGATCCGGTGCCAGAAGGTCTGCCGAGTCATCTGTTCGCCGCGCGAACTGGGAAACAGCACATCGCTTGGCCGGCCATCGAGCAGCGCCCCGCGCGCCTCGCGCACGTAGCGCTCGATCCACAGCATCGCCTCCTCTCCCAGCGGTACAAGGCGCTCCTTGCTGCCCTTGCCGAACACCCGCACCACGCCCTGGCGCAGGTTGACCTGTTCCAGCGTCAGGCCGATCAGCTCGCTGACACGCAAGCCGCAGGCATAGAGCACTTCGAGCATGGCGCGGTCGCGCAGGCCGATCGGCGTTTCCAGGTCTGGCGCCGCCAGCAGCGCCTCGACATCCGCTTCGGACAGCGACTTGGGCAGCGGCCGGCCCAGTTGCGGAAGCTCCACCAGCAGGGTCGGGTCGCTGTCGATCAACCCCTCGCGCAACAGGTAGCGGTAGAAACCCCGCGCGCTGGAGAGAAAGCGTGCCGTCGAGCGGGCCTTGTAGCCCTCGCCCAGACGCCAGGCCAGATGATCAAGAACCGCCTCGCGGCCAGCAAGCTGCAGCTCGACGCCACGCTCATCGAGCCAGCCGTTGAAATGCGTCAGATCGCTTAGGTACGCCGAACGGGTGTGCGGCGACAGGCCCTTCTCCAGCCACAGGGCATCAAGGAAACGATCGATTAGCGGATGGTCTTTGGCGGGCATGGGGCGAACACGACAGGAACGGACCGGCAGTCTTTCACAGCGGCGGGCTGGCGCAAAGCACGGGGCAGGATCGCTCGGCGGCGGAATGAGGCCGCGCTTGCACGGCGGGAAACCGAAGAGACGGACGATCACGGCTCGCAGCAAAAAGGGCTTCCACCGTGGACGAATCGCAGGCAATAAAAAAGCAGCCCGCGGGCTGCTTTTTTTCGTCAAGGCGACCGGTCTTAGACCAGTTTTTCCTTGATGCGCGCTGCCTTGCCGGACAGTTCGCGGAGGTAGTACAGCTTGGCTTTGCGAACGTCACCACGACGCTTCACGCTCAGGCTGTCGACCAGCGGCGAGTAGGTCTGGAAAGTACGCTCGACGCCAACGCCGTTGGAGATTTTGCGAACGGTGAACGCGCTGTTCAGGCCGCGGTTACGCTTGCCGATCACTACGCCTTCGAAGGCCTGCAGACGCTGACGGTCGCCTTCCTTCACCTTGACTTGAACGATAACGGTGTCGCCCGGGGCGAAGGGCGGAATTTCTTTGCCCATCTGTTCGGCTTCGATCTGCTGGATGATCTTGTTGGTCATGTCGTGCGCTCCTAAGACAAACCCTCTGGGCCTGCCATCGATACGTTAACTATCGTCCCGCTGGCGAAGGTATTCCGCCAACAGCTTTTGCTCTTCTCCAGAAAGCGAGCGGCTATCCAGAAGATCGGCACGTCGTTCGAAGGTCCGCCCTAGGGCCTGCTGCAAACGCCAACGCCGGATGTGTTCGTGGTTGCCGCTGAGCAGCACCTGCGGAACACTTTTATCCGCATACACTTCGGGTCGAGTGTAGTGCGGACAATCGAGCAGGCCGTCGGTGAACGAGTCCTCCTCGGCGGAATCCGCATGCCCCAATGCACCGGGCAACAAGCGGGTCACCGCATCGATCAGCACCATCGCCGGCAGCTCACCGCCGGACAACACGTAATCGCCAATCGACCATTCTTCATCCACGTGCGCTTCGATGAAGCGTTCGTCGATACCTTCGTAGCGTCCGGCGATGAGGATCAACGACTCTTCCTGCGCCAGTTGCTGTACGGCCGCCTGTTTCAGCTGGCGACCCTGGGGCGACAGGTAGATCACCTTCGCCCGCTCTCCGGCGGCTTGCCTGGCAGCTGCCAGCGCCCGTTCCAGAGGCTCGATCTTCATCACCATGCCTGGGCCGCCACCGAACGGTCGGTCGTCCACCGTCTGGTGGCGATCTTCGGTGAAGCTCCGCGGGTTCCAGCAGGTCAGCGCGAGCAGACCCTGTTTCACCGCACGGCTGGTGATGCCGTATCCGCTGATGGCGGAAAACATCTCCGGGAAAATGCTGATGACTTCAACCCGCATGGCATTCACGCAAATCAGAAGTCCGCATCCCAGTCGACCCGCATCTCTCCGGCGACCAGATCGATCGACTGCACGCACTGCTCCGTGTAGGGCAGCAGGCGTTCGCGATCATCAAGGCTGCCGGTGCAGGGCTTGACCACCATCACGTCGTTGGCACCGGTCTCCAGCAAGTGGTCGATCACGCCGAACAGTTGTCCGAGCTGATCGATGACCCTCAAGCCTTCCAGTTGGTGCCAGTAGTACTCGTCGGTGCCGAGTGCCGGCAACTCGCTGCGGGGAACGCAGATTTCGAAGCCCGCGAAGGTCAGAGCGACATCGCGATCATCGAGCCCCTTCAGCTTCGCCACCAGGAACTTGCCCTGTGGCCGTCCGCCAATCAGCTCAACCTGCTTGACCTCGTTGTCACGCCTGAGCGTCCAACGGCGATAGTCCAGCACGTTGTCGACCGGGTCGGTAAAGGAATACACCTTCACTTCGCCGCGAATGCCGTGCACCGAGAAAATCTTGCCGAGAACGATGAGATCCTCGGCGGGCGCCGGCAACGTATTCATGGAGGCTTAGGCCGCAGCCTTGGCAGCTTCCTTGAGCAGTTGTGCAACGCGCTCGGACGGCTGTGCGCCCTGGCTCAGCCAGTAGCTGGCGCGTTCCTGATCGACCGACAGCTTGACTTCAGCGCCGGAAGCAACCGGGTTGAAGAAGCCGATACGCTCGACGAAGCGACCGTCGCGCGCATTGCGGCTGTTGGTCACGGTCAGGTGGTAGAAGGGGCGCTTCTTGGAGCCGCCACGGGCAAGACGGATGGTTACCATTGAACTTCGTTCCTGTAGTCGGTGCTTTGCAAATCAAAACAAGCAATGGGCCATAGGGGCCCGAAAGGCCGCATATTCTAAGGATTATCCGGATATTTGCAAATGGCTTTTTCAAAATGGGCGGCTGTAACGGCCGGACGGCACGAATTGCTCGCGCCACCCGACTCGCCGCCTCGAAACCCGCTCACGATTTCCCCAGCGGGTCATCGCGGGCAGTCTCTCAGAGCTTGGGCATGCCGCCGCCGGGAAGCATACCGCCCATCCCGCGCATCATCTTGGCCATGCCGCCCTTGGCGGTGAATTTCTTCATCATCTTCTGCATCTGCTTGTGCTGCTTGATCAGCCGACCGATGTCCTGCACCTGGGTCCCCGAACCCATGGCGATGCGGCGCTTGCGCGAGCCGCTGATGATGTCCGGATCGCGGCGCTCGTGCGGGGTCATCGAGTTGATGATCGCTTCCATCTGCTTGAACTGCTTCTCTGCCGCGCCCTGGGCGTTACCCATCTGCGCCAGGTTCACCCCGCCCATCTGCGGAAGCTTGTCCATCAGGCCGCCGAGGCCACCCATGTTCTTCATCTGTTGCAACTGGTCGCGGAAGTCTTCGAGGTCGAAGCCCTTGCCCTTCTTCAGTTTCTTGGTGAGTTTCTCGGCCTTCTCGCGATCCAGGGTCTGCTCAGCCTGTTCGATCAGGCTGAGCACATCGCCCATGCCGAGGATGCGCGAGGCGATACGGTCCGGGTGGAACGGCTCGAGCGCATCGCTCTTCTCGCCCATGCCGAGGAACTTGATCGGCTTGCCGGTCACGTGGCGCACGGACAGCGCCGCGCCGCCGCGGGCGTCACCGTCGACCTTGGTCAGCACCACGCCGGTGAGCGGCAGCGCCTCGCCGAAGGCCTTGGCGGTGTTGGCGGCGTCCTGGCCGGTCATGGCATCGACCACGAACAGCGTCTCGGCCGGTTTCACCGCCGCGTGCACGGCCTGGATCTCGGCCATCATCTCGGCATCGACGTGCAGTCGGCCGGCGGTATCCACCAGCACCACGTCGATGAATTTCAATTTGGCTTCGCGGATCGCCGCTTCGGCGATCGCCACCGGCTGCTGGCCGATGTCGGACGGGAAGAAGGTGACGCCGACTTCCCCCGCCAGGGTTTCCAGCTGCTTGATCGCCGCAGGGCGGTAGACGTCGACCGACACCACCATCACGGACTTCTTCTTGCGCTCCTTGAGGAAGCGCGCCAGTTTGCCGACTGTGGTGGTCTTGCCCGCGCCCTGCAGACCCGCCATCAGCACCACCGCGGGCGGTGTGACGTTGAGGACCAGGTCCTCGTTGGCCGCCCCCATCAGCTCTTCCAGCTCGGCGCGCACCACCTTCACGAACGCCTGGCCCGGCGTCAGGCTCTTCGACACCTCGGTACCGACCGCGCGGTCCTTGACCTTGTTGACGAAGTCCTTCACCACCGGCAGTGCGACGTCAGCCTCGAGCAGCGCCATGCGCACTTCGCGCAGGGTGTCCTTGATGTTGTCCTCGGTCAGCTTGGCCTTGCCGGTGACATGGCGAAGCGTCTGGGACAAACGGTCGGTCAAGTTTTCGAACATGCGCGTTCCTTTGAAAAATGCGGGCTGGCGGCAAGGCCGGGGAGTATATCAACAGCATTGGCGAATGGCTTCTCAGGCCAGACGGATCACCATCGCGCCCGCCGCGATGAAGGCCGTCGCCACGCCACGTCGCGGGCCGATGCGTTCGCCGAGCAGCAGCACCGAGAGCAGCGTGGCGAACAGGATCGAGGTTTCCCGCAAGGCCGCGACACTCGCCACCGGCGCCAGCGTCATCGCATACAGCGCGATGCCATAGGAGCCGAGGGTGCCGCTGCCGCCCACCAGCGGCAACGCCGGCCGCGACCGGGCGTAGCGCAGCAGCTCGCGCGGCCGGCGAAACAGCGTCCAGCCGAGCAACGGAATGGCGGTCAGGAAGAAGATCCACAGCGTGTAGCCGACCGGCGCCTGCGACAGACGCACGCCCACCCCGTCGATCAGCGTGTAGCTGGCGATCACGCAGGCATTCAGCAGCGCCAGCCCGGTGGCTCTCGCGCTCACGCCATCACGCAGCCAGGCATCCACCGCCAGGCCGAGGACGCCCGAGCAGATCAGCAGCACACCGCCCCAGCCGGTGAGCGACAGCGATTCGCCGAGCAGCGGTGCGCTCGCCAGGGCCACCAGCAGCGGCGCAGTGCCGCGCATCAAGGGGTAGGCCTGGCTCAGGTCGCCGTGCCGATAGGCCGCCGCGACCAGCCGGTAGTAGATGACCTGCGCACAGACCGAGCATGCCAGGTACGGCCAGCTCGCCGGCGAGGGCGCCTCGACGAAGCACAGCCCGAGCGCCGCGATGGCGCCGGCGCCGGCACTGACCAGTACGGCATTCAGCGACTTGTCGTGACCGGACTTCACCGCCGTGTTCCAGCCGGCATGCAGCAGCGCGGCGAACAGCACCATCAATACAACGCTTGCGGACATGGCGGACTCCTGATCGGCGCCACAGCATAGCAACAGCCGATCGCCGCCCGCGAAATGAGCGTCGACCCCGTGGCGGAGCGCCTCCCGGCGGGGCCGATACTTTCGTGGACGCCTGCTTGTATGCCACACTCACGCCCTTTTCGGGCCCATGCCTCAAGGATCTATGCACCCTCTGCTGCCCAGCCTCGCCGCCGCCCTCCTCTATCTTGGTGTCACCGCTTACCAAGGCCTGCGCGTTCGCCAGCGCGTCAAGCCGAACAAGCTGCTGATCGGTGTATTCGGCGCGCTCGCGCTGTTCTTCCATGGCGGCAGCCTGTTCATGCAGTTGCACGCGACCCAGGGCCTGGCGCTGGACTTCTTCAATGCGTCCAGCCTGATCGCCTTCGCGGTGATCCTTATTACCCTGCTCGCCTGCCTGCGCATTCCGGTGGAGAACCTGCTGTTGCTGCTGATGCCGCTGGGCGCGCTGACCGCCATGCTGGCGCAGCTGATGCCGGCCGGTACCGTGCAGCCGATCGACGAGGAGCCGGGGATTCTCGCGCACATCCTGCTGTCCATCGTCGCCTACGGCCTGCTCACCATCGCCGTGCTGCAGGCGCTGCTGCTGTTGCTCCAGGACCACCAACTGAAACACAAGCACCCTTCCGGACTGATCAAGAACTTCCCGCCGTTGCAAACCATGGAAAGCCTGCTGTTCGGCTTTCTCTGGGCGGGCTGGGTCCTGCTCTCGCTGTCGCTGTTCTCCGGCTGGCTGTTCTTCGAGGACCTGTTCGCCCAGCACCTGGTGCACAAGACCCTGCTCTCGTGCCTGGCCTGGGTGGTCTTCGGCGTGCTGCTCTGGGGCCGCCACCAGCTCGGCTGGCGCGGGCACAAGGCGATCCGCTGGACCCTGGCGGGTTTCTGCCTGCTGATGCTGGCCTACTTCGGCAGCAAGCTGGTCCGCGAATTCATCCTGCACATCTGACCCTAGGTTGCCGTGGACACTCTCGATCAAGGCTCGCTGATTGGCCTGCTGGTTTTTCTCGCGCTGGCCTCGGCGTTCTTCTCGGCGAGCAAGAGCGCCGTCCTCGGGCTCGACCGGCAGCAACTGCGCGAGCTGGCCAGCCAGGGCTCGCTCGGCGCCAAGCGCATCAACGCCCTGCTCAAACGTCCGCAACGCCTGTTCGGCAGCCTGCTGCTCGGCAACAGCCTGGCGCTGATGTTCGGCGCGGCGGTGGCCGGGCTGATCGGTCTGCGTCTGCGCGGCGAGCCCGGCCTGTTCGGCGCGGTGGCCGTCCTGCTGATCGCCTGGCTGATCGTCGCCACGCTGCTGCCGCGCAGCATCGCGGCACGCCATCCGCAGGCACTGGCATTCGCCTGCGCCGGGCCGCTGAAGATTGCCGTCAAGCTGCTCTACCCGCCCTTCTGGCTGCTCGACCGCATCGCCGGCGCGCTGCTGCGGCTGCTTGGCATCCGGCCACCGCCGCAGGGTGAGAACCTGTCTGGCGAAGAGCGTGCGCCCGAGGAGATCGACGAGGTCCTGCCGGAACAGCGCCAGCACCTGCTGCTGGGTATCCTCGACAAGATGACCGTCGACGACATCATGATCCCGCGCAACGAGGTCGAGGGAATCGACCTGAACGACGACATCGAGCGGATCGTCGCCCAGTTGCGCAGCACCTCGCATACCCGCCTGCCGGTATTCCGCGGCGACATCAACCAGATCGAAGGCATCCTGCACATGCGCCGGATCGCCCGCCTGCTGACCCACGACCAGTTGACCAAGGACGCCGTGCGTGGTGTGTGCCACGAGCCGTACTTCGTGCCGGAAAACACTCCGCTGTCGGTGCAGCTGATGAACTTCCAGAAGCACAAGCGGCGCATCGGCATCGTCGTCGACGAGTACGGCGAAGTGCTTGGCATCTGCGCGCTGGAAGACCTCCTGGAAGAGATCGTCGGGCAGTTCCACAGCAGCGACGACAGCCAGGATGCCGACATCCAGACCCAGCCGGACGGCACCCAGGTGATCGACGGTGCGGCCCATGTCCGCGACATCAACCGCGCCCTTGGCTGGCAACTGCCGGTGGAAGGCCCGCGCACGCTGAACGGCCTGATCACCGAGGCGCTGGAAGGCATCCCCGACAGCGGCGTGTGCCTGAAGATCGGTCGCTATCGCCTGGAGATCCTGCAGGCCGCGGAGAACCGCGCGACCCGCGTGCGTGTCTGGCTCGCGCCGCGCCCGAACCAGGGCTGAGACGATCGGAGGGGTTGCCCGGCGCCCCTTCGCCCCCCGTATAATCGCCGTCAGCTTACCCAGCCCCTGCCTTCGTCCGCTTGCCATCCGCGATGCCGACGCAGGCCCGCCACTGCCGCTTCCCGCCCGGTCCGCCGGTGCACCGAAGTTCTCGCTGCCGCGCCAACCCCGCCGCGACAGCGCCCTCCTCGCCCAACCCGGGCGCCCGCTTCCCAGGCGGCACGACGAAAGCCAACCGGCCACCGCCAAGGCCGGCCAGACAATAACGGGATCCGTGCATGAATACCGCCACCTATACCGCTGCGCGCGATGCCGACGCCCCCGTGCAGGCCAACTCGACCGCGCGCGTCGCCGTCGCCAGCCTCATCGGCACCGCCATCGAGTTCTACGACTTTTACATCTACGCCACCGCCGCCGCGCTGGTGATCGGCCCGGTGTTCTTCCCGCAGACCTCCGGCACCGCCCAGGCGCTCTCCGCCTTCATCACCTTCGGCATCGCCTTCCTCGCCCGACCGCTGGGTTCGGCGCTGTTCGGCCACTTCGGCGACCGCATTGGGCGCAAGTCGACGCTGGTCGCGTCGCTGCTGCTGATGGGCCTGTCCACCACGCTGATCGGCCTGTTGCCGGGCTACGACGCCATCGGTGCCTGGGCTCCGATCCTGCTCTGCGTGCTGCGTTTCGGCCAGGGCCTCGGCCTCGGCGGCGAATGGGGCGGCGCTGCGCTGCTGGCCACGGAGAATGCACCCAAGCACCGCCGCGCCTGGTTCGGCATGTTCCCGCAGATGGGACCGTCGATCGGCTTCCTCGCCGCCAACGGGCTGTTCCTGACTCTGGCGATGACCCTCAGCGAAGAGCAGTTCCGCGCCTGGGGCTGGCGTATCCCGTTCCTCTTCAGCGCGCTGCTGGTGATTGTCGGCCTCTACGTGCGCCTCAAGCTTCACGAAACCCCGGTGTTCGCCAAGGCGCTGCAGCAGCACGATCGCGCGCGCCTGCCGATCGCCGAGATGTTTTCCCGGCACTGGCGCAACGTGGTGCTCGGCTCGCTGGCGATGGTGGTGTGCTATGCGCTGTTCTACATCTCGGCGGTGTTCTCGCTGAGCTACGGCGTCAGCTCGCTGGGTTTCACCCGCGAGGAATTCCTCGGCCTGCTGTGCTTCGCCGTGCTGTTCATGGGCGCCGCCACGCCGGTATCGGCGCTCGCCTGTGACCGCTTCGGGCGCCGCCCGGTGCTGATCGTCGGCTGCCTGGCCGCGGTGGCGTCCGGCTTCACCATGCAACCCTTGCTGAGCAGCGGCTCGGTGGTGGACGTAGCGATCTTCCTGTCGCTGGAGCTGTTCCTGATGGGCGTCACCTTCGCCCCGATGGGCGCACTGCTGCCGGAACTCTTCCCGACCCGCGTGCGCTATACCGGTGCGTCCGCGGCGTACAACCTGGGCGGCATCCTCGGCGCCTCGCTGGCCCCCTACGTGGCGCAGAAACTGGTGGCCGCCGGCGGGCTGGGCTGGGTCGGCGGCTATGTTTCGGTGGCGGCCGGGCTGAGCCTGCTGGCGGTGCTGCTGATGCGCGAAACGCGCGAAACGGATCTGTAAGCGGTCGCACAGGGTGGGCTTCAGCCCACCCTACGAGGTGTCGAGGGCCTTGGCCCGCAGTCGCCCCACTGACGAACATGAAAAAGCCGGCGCCAAAAGCGCCGGCTTTTTTTTGTGGTTTGCCCTCCATGGCAACTACCCTCCGGGCAGTCGCAGGGCGATGTCAAAAATGGCTCCAGGCCATTTTTTGTGGCCGGTGGACTCAGAGCGTGACGTCGACCGCCTGTGCGACACGGGTCGCCTTGGCGCGGGCGGCCTCGATCGACTCGTCGCGCGCCAATGCCACGCCGAGACGGCGCTGGCCGGAGACTTCCGGCTTGCCGAACAGGCGCAACGCGGTGTCCGGCTCGCTCAGCGCGGCGCCGAGGTTGCCGAAGCTCATCTCGCGCGACTCGCCGGCCACCAGGATCACCGCCGAGGCGGACGGGCCGAACTGGCGGATCGCCGGAATCGGCAGGCCGAGGATCGCCCGCGCATGCAGGGCGAATTCGGAGAGGTCCTGGGAGATCAGCGTGACCAGGCCGGTGTCGTGCGGGCGCGGGGAAATCTCGCAGAACCAGACCATGTCGCCTTTCACGAACAGCTCGACACCGAATAGCCCGCGGCCGCCCAGCGAGCCGGTCACCGCCAGGGCGATACGCTCGGATTCGGCGCGCGCGGCCTCGCTCATCGCCTGGGGCTGCCAGGATTCCTGATAGTCGCCCTTGGCCTGGCGATGGCCGACCGGATCGCAGAAGGTCACACCGTTGGCGTGGCGCACGGTAAGCAGGGTGATCTCGTAGTCGAAATCGATGAAACCCTCGACGATCACCCGACCCTTGCCGGCGCGGCCGCCGGCCTGGGCGTAGTCCCAGGCGGTCTGCAGGTCATCGGCGCTCTTCAGCACGCTCTGGCCCTTGCCCGAGGAACTCATGATCGGCTTGATCAGGCACGGGAAGCCGAGCGCCACGGTGGCGTCACGGAATTCCTCGAAACTGTCGGCGAAACGGTACGGCGAGGTCGGCAGGCCAAGTTCCTCGGCGGCCAGGCGACGGATGCCTTCGCGGTTCATGGTCAGCTGCGCGGCGCGCGCGGTGGGGATCACGGTGAAGCCCTCGGCCTCCAGCTCGACCAGGGTCGCGGTGGCGATGGCTTCGATCTCGGGAACGATGTAGTGCGGCTTCTCTTGCTCGATCAGCGCGCGCAGGGCCGCGCCGTCGAGCATGTCGATGACGTGGCTGCGGTGCGCGACCTGCATCGCCGGGGCGTTGGCATAACGGTCGACGGCAATCACCTCGACGCCCAGACGCTGCAGTTCGATGGCGACTTCCTTGCCGAGCTCGCCGGAGCCACAGAGCAGGACGCGGGTGGCGCTCGGCGAGAGCGGGGTTCCGAGACGGGGCATGTCGATTTCCTTGCAGGCAGGCGCCAGCGGCGCGTGGAGTGAAAAAAAGGAGGCGGATTTTACGAGATCAGCAGGCCTTTGGCTCGTGCGCGTTCGACGGTGCGAGCGAGCACCTGGCGGCGCTCGTCGTTGTCCATCCGCGACCAGCGGGTGATTTCCGCCGCCGAGCGCTGGCAGCCGCTGCAGAGGTCGTCTTCGTCGAGCGCGCAGATGTTCACGCAGGGCGACTTCAGCGGGCGCTCCTGCATCAGTCGTCCTGCTCGATCAGGTCGCGCGCGTAGCGCTGGGCGTTGTGCACGTAGTGCGCGGCGCTGGCTTCGAGCATCTTCATCTGCTGCTCGCTGAGCTCGCGCACCACCTTGCCGGGCGAGCCCATGACCAGCGAACCGTCGGGGATTTCCTTGCCCTCGGGGATCAGCGCGTTGGCGCCGATGATGCAGTGACGGCCGATCCTGGCGCCGTTGAGCAGCACCGCGTTGATGCCGATCAGGCTGAAATCGCCGACCGTGCAGCCGTGCAGCATGGCGTTGTGGCCGATGGTGACGCCCTTGCCGATGTTCAGCGGCACGCCGGCGTCGGTGTGCATCACGGTGCCGTCCTGCACGTTGCTGTTCTCGCCAATGTGGATCAGCTCGTTGTCGCCGCGCAGCACGGCGCCGAACCAGACGCTGGCGCCGGCATCCAGGCGGACCTTGCCGATCAGCGTGGCGTTCGGCGCGACCCAGCTTTGCGGGTGAGCGTCGACGCGGGAATCTCCCAGGCGGTACTTCATCATTGTTCTCCAGGCTCAGCGCAAGGTGAGGAAGGTGTCCGGCGGCTCGTGAAGGTCGATACCAGCGTCGTACAGAAGGTTCATCAGCTCGACGATCATGATCGCGGTGAGCCCCCAGATGCGGAACTCGCCGAAGCGATAACTGGGCACGTACCAGCTCTGCCCGAGGTAGTCGATGCGGTGGGTGAACTCGCGCGGGTCTTCGCGGAAAAAGCTCAGCGGCACGCTGAACACCGCGGCGATCTCGCCGTCGTTGGCGACATACTCGACGTAATCCGGAACCACCGCGACGTATGGCGTGACCTTGATGCGGTGGCGCGAGACCAGCGTGCTCAGCGGGCCGACGACCTCCACCAGGCCAGGCGGCAGGCCGATTTCCTCCTCGGCCTCGCGCAGCGCGGTGGCGACCAGGTCCTGGTCCTCGGGGTCGCGACGACCGCCGGGAAAGGCGACTTCGCCGCCGTGGGTGGACAACCCGCTGGCGCGCAAGGTGAGCACCAGTTCGGGCTCGTCGCTGCGGGTGATCGGCAGCAATACCGCCGCTTCGGGGAAATTCTGCTCAGGGGGCAGAATAAGCGGGGTATAGCTCCTTACCTTCTGGAGCAGTTCGTCCTGCATGGGCGCTCTCGGTTTTTTCGTTTGACGGCATCATGGCACGAACTGTCGCATCGGCCCAAGACCCGGGCGACGCCACGCCGGGCGGGCGTTGCTTTTTCCCTCCGGGCCTGATGCCATGCATCACCACAACAACACGCCGGAGACCGGATGAAATTCTGCAACCAGTGCGGCGGTACGGTCAGCGAGCGGATTCCCGCCGGCGACAACCGCCCACGTTTCGTCTGTGACCAATGCCAGCTCGTGCATTACCAGAACCCGCGAATAGTCGCCGGCTGCCTGCCGGTGTGGGGCGAACAGGTGCTCCTCTGCCGTCGCGCGATCGAGCCGCGCCGTGGCTTCTGGACATTGCCGGCAGGCTTCATGGAGAACGGCGAAACCACTGAACAGGCGGCGTCCCGGGAAACCCTGGAGGAAGCCTGCGCGCGGGTCAGCGGCCTGCAGCTCTATACCGTGTTCGACCTGCCGCACATCAGCCAGGTGTACATGCTGTTCCGCGCGGAACTGGTCGATCTGGATTTTGCCGCCGGCGACGAAAGCCTCGAGGTCAAACTCTTCCACGAAGCGGAAATCCCCTGGTCGGAGCTGGCTTTTCCGACCATCGGGCGTACCTTAGAATGGTTCTTCGCGGACCGCCCGAACGCCCTGTTTCCGGTACGTAACGAGCCGCTGGAACCCTTGCTGGCGCGCTTCCGAAAAGCTTGAATACCCCTTTCTCTAGGTCTCGTCGTTGATGCGCTGGTTGCTCACCTTTGTCTGTCTGTCCTTCGCCACCCTCGCCCTGGGCAACGTCACCTCGACGCTGGACGGCAAGCAGGTAGACAAGGTGCTGGTGCTCAAGTCCGAACACCGGCTGCACCTGATCAGCAAGGGCGAGACCCTCAAGTCCTATCGCATCTCGCTGGGCAAGAAACCCACCGGCCCGAAGATCCAGGAAGGCGACAAGCGCACCCCGGAAGGCTTCTACTGGATCGACTGGCGCAAACCCAGCGGCCGCTACAACCTGGCGATGCACATCTCCTACCCCAACGCCCGCGACAAGGACCGCGCTTCCGAGCTCAAGGTCAAACCCGGCGGCATGATCATGCTGCACGGAACGCCGATCGACGAGGAATACCCCGAGTGGTACTTCAACAGCCTCGACTGGACCGAGGGCTGCATCGCCCTGACCAACGATGACATGCGCGAGATCTGGACGCTGGTCAAGGACGGCACGCTGATCGAAATCCGCCCCTGAGCCACGCTTCGCTCAGGCCTCCTTGCACGGGCGCTGCCTGAGCGCCCCGGCCACCTCACCCACCACCCTCACCACCATCGCCCGCTCGTTTTCGTTCAACCCCTGCAGCAGCTCTACGATCTTATGCGCCTGATCCAGCGCATCCGGCGAGCCGGGGCGGAACAGGTCCGCCAGCGTACAGCCGAGCACGTCGGCAATCTGCCGAAGGCGCGCCAGGCTCGGGGAAATCACCCCGGTTTCGATGCGACTGACCGTCTCCTTCTCCACGTTGATCGACTCGGCGACCTGCGCCTGCGTCAGGCGCTGCTGCTTGCGCAGCGCCGCGATGGCCGCGCCCACTTCCGATGCGATTCCCTTGTCTTTCAAATTTGCTACCTCGACGCATCAGTCCCTATTAACCGGACATTTTCAAGGCGCCAGGGGTTCAAGCGAATGACGTGGAAGGCATTAAGAAATGACGCATTACGTTATTAAAGATTGACTTTTCTCGATAGCGATTTAAAGAATAGCCGTATGGCGGCAGCAATTGGATGCCAACTAAATGGCACATTCAGGGAGGAATCGCATGCTGAAGAATCTGAAGGTCCGCACGGGCATGCTGCTGGTACTCGCGGCCCTGCTGACCGCACTGCTGGTTTCCACCGCCACAGCCTGGAACGATGCGCACAACAGCAGCCGGCAGATCCAGGAGCTGGAGGATGTCGGCATCCGCCAGCTCGGTCTGATCGACGCGACCTACGTTGGTTTCCTGCGCACTCGCCTGGCGATGGCGGGCGCCTTCCTGGAAATGCAGGCGGGCGAAACCGACAGGGCGAAACAGAGCCTGGAACTGACCAAAAGCCTGTCGGCCAAGGCGCGCGAAGCCTTCGGCCAATTCATCGGCATGGAAAAGAGCCCGAAAGGCGAGCAACTGGCCAGGGCCATCGAGCAGAGCTTCAGCACCTACAGCGCGGCACTGGATGAGCAGCTCGAGGCGCTCAGCGGCGGCTCGGCGACGCGCTACGTCGAGGTCAACCTCAAGGCCCGCGAGGCGAACGGCGCGTTCGACAAGGCGATCTCCACCTTCAGCGAGCACGTCGGCAAACGCACCGCGGCCATCATGCAGACCGCCAGCGGGCGCTACGAAGTCGCGCGCATCCAGGCCGTCGTGCTGATCGGCCTGGGCCTGCTGCTCGCCATCGGCTGCTGGCTGTTCATCGCCCGGCAGATTCTCCAGCCGCTGCGCGAAGCCAGCCGGCATTTCGAGCACATCGCCTACGGTGACCTGACCACCCACATCGCCACCGGCTCGAATAACGAGATCGGTGTGCTGTTCCGCTCGCTGCAACACATGCAGCACAGCCAGCGTGAAACCATCGGCCAGATCACCAGTTCGGCCAACCAGTTGGCCTCGGCGGCGGAAGAGCTCAGCGCGGTGACCGAGGAAAGCAATCGCGGCCTGCACCAGCAGCATCAGGAGCTGGAGCAGGCGGCCACCGCGGTCAACCAGATGACCACCGCGGTGGAGGAAGTCGCGCGCAACGCGGTCGCCACCTCGGAGGCGACGAATGCCTCGAACCAGTTGGCCCGGCATAGCCGCGACCAGGTGCAGTGCACCATCGACGAGATCAACGGCATGTCGCAGGACGTGCAGGCGACTTCGCAGCTGATCCGCGAGCTGTCCGAACAGACCCGACACATCGGCAAGGTGCTCGAGGTGATCCGCGCGATTTCCGAGCAGACCAACCTGCTGGCGCTCAACGCCGCCATCGAGGCCGCCCGCGCCGGCGAGGCCGGGCGCGGTTTCGCGGTGGTAGCCGACGAGGTGCGCGGCCTCGCCCACCGCACCCAGCAGTCGACCCGCGAGATCGAGGAGATGATCGGCGGCATCCAGGCGAACACCGATACCGCGGTGAATTCGATGGAGCAGAACAGCAGGCGCGCCCATTCGACCCTGCACAACACCCAGGCGACCAGGCGCACGCTGGAGGAGATCTTCGCCGCGGTGAACCAGATCACCGAGCGCAACCTGGTGATCGCCAGCGCCGCCGAGCAGCAGGCGCAGGTCGCCCGTGAAGTCGACCGCAATCTGGTGAACATCCGCGACCTCTCCACCCAGGCCTCGGCCGGCGCCAACCAGACCGCGGCGGCGAGCCACGAACTGTCGCGCCTGGCCGTAGAACTCAATGGGATGGTCCTGCACTTCAAAACCTGACCGGCAGGCCGTCGCCGTCTATCCTTGCTAATCCTGCGTGGAAGCCTGGGAAAACGCCCGCCTTAGGGGCACGCCATGACCGAGGTTCCGCCCGACGACGAGAGCCGTGATGACTGACCGGCACCTTGCGGAAATTCGCACCCAGACCCTCGAACGCGGTCCCGACGCGGTGCTCACCATCGACCCCGAAGGGTGCATCGTGATGTTCAACGCTGCCGCCGAGCAGCTCTGGGGCCGGCCGCGCGAGACGGTGCTCGGGCGGCCGGTGAGCGGCCTGCTGCCGCACCTGTTGCAACGCCGCGCGGAGGGTTCCGCGCCACTTACCCAGGACGTACTGATCGAACGCCACGACGGCAGCCGGCGCTGGGGATCGATGAACTGCGCCCGCCTCGAGATCGCCGAGAACGTGTTCTACACCGCCTTCATCAGGGACATCACCGAACAGCGCCGCGAGGTCGAGCGCACCCACCTGCTTTCGCTCGCCGCCGACCGCACCGACAGCGCGGTGATCATCACCGACGGCCAGTGGCGCATCCTTTACGTGAACAACGGCTTCAGCACCCTGTTCGGCTATTCGCAGGCGGAAAGCCTCGGCCGCACGCCGGCACCGCTGATCGCTACGCACCAGTTGCAGACGATGATCGAGGCATTGCGCGAGCGCCTTTCCAGCGGGTTGTCCTATCACGCCGAGGAGTTGGTGCACGACCGCCACGGCCAGCGCATCTGGTGCAGCGTGACCAGCAACCCGGTGTTCGATGAGAACGGCCGGCTGATCAACAGCGTGAGCCTGCTGACCGACATCACCGACTCGAAGATCCATCAGGTGCTGCAGCATCAGGTGCTCGAGGCGATGGTCCGCGAGATGCCGCTGGGCGAGCTGATGGCGCTGGTCTGCCGCGAGGTGGAGCACATCGCGCCGCAGGTGGTCGCCTCGATCCAGCAGGTCGACGAGCACGGCAAACTGCACCCGCTGGCCGCGCCGAGCCTGCCCGCCGCCTACTCGCAGGCGCTGGAAGGCGCCGCCATAGGGCCGTTCGCCGGGTCCTGCGGCACCGCAGCGTTCCGCCGCCAGCCCGTGCTGGTGAGGGACATCGGCAGCGATCCGTTGTGGGCCGACTACCGGCATATGGTGCCAGCGGGGCTGCACGCCTGCTGGTCGACGCCGATCATGTCCAGCGACGACCGGGTGATCGGCACCTTCGCCTTCTACTACCGCGAATCCCGCGAGCCGAGCGCGCTGCACCGGCGCCTGGTAGAGGTCAGCACGCACCTCTGCGCGCTGGCCCTGGAGCGCGAGGAAACCCGCTCGCGAATCCGCCAGATCACCTCCTACGACAGCCTCACCGGCCTGCCGAATCGCAGCCTGCTGCAAGCCAAGGCCGAACACGCCATCGATGGCGTTGCGCAGGCACGTGGGTCGCTGGCGGTGCTGTTCATCGACCTGGATCGCTTCAAGCAGATCAACGACAGCCTCGGCCATCCCTGCGGCGACGAGCTGCTGCGGATCATCGCCGAGCGCTTGAAGCAGGAGCGCCGCAGCGGCGACATCGTCGGTCGCCTGTCCGGCGACGAATTCGTCCTGGTCTGCCCCTTCCACGACCTCGCGCAGGCCACCGACCTGGCCGAGGACCTGCAGCAACGCCTCGCCGAGCCCTGCCTGGTCGGCGGCGGCAGCCTGACCCCCTCGGCGAGCATCGGCATCGCCCTGTATCCCGAGGACGGCCGCGACATGGAGCAGTTGCTGCAGCATGCCGACCTCGCCATGGGCCACGCGAAAGCGGCCGGGCGCGGCTGTTTCAGCTTCTTCAGCCACGAGATGAACCGCCTCGCCCAGGAACGCATGGCGCTGGAAGCGGCGCTGAAGGCCGCGCTGCTGGCCGGCGAGCTACACCTGCACTATCAGCCGCAGGTGAGCTTCGCCGATGGCAACCTGCATGGCGTCGAAGCCCTGGCACGCTGGTGCCATCCGCAGCTCGGCGAGGTATCGCCGGCGCACTTCATTCCGCTGGCCGAAGAATGCGGGCTGATCGATGCGCTGGGCGACTGGGCGCTGAACGAGGCCTGCCGCCAGCTGGCCGACTGGCGCGGCAAGGGACTGTCGATTCCGTCGATCGCAGTGAATCTGTCGCCGACCAATTTCCACAACCTGACCCTGCCGCAGACCATCGCCGATGCGCTGCGCCGGCACGGGCTGGTGCCGCGCGACCTCACCGTGGAGATCACCGAGGGCGTGCTGGTGGACGTGAACCCGGGCATTCTGCAGACCCTCGACGACATCTACAGCCTCGGCGTGCGCCTGGCGATGGACGACTTCGGCACCGGCTATTCCAGCCTGAGCTACCTGCGCCGGCTGCCGATCAGCGAATTGAAGCTGGACAAGAGCTTCGTCGACGACCTCGACAACGACGCGTCCAGTCGCGCCCTCAGCGATGCAGTGATCAACATCGGCCAGAGTCTGGAGCTTACGGTGGTCGCCGAGGGCATCGAGAGCGTCAGCCAGTTCGAGATTCTCAGGCAGCAGGGCTACCACGTCGCCCAGGGCTATCTGTTCTCCTGCCCGCTGCCCGCCGCGCAGCTGGAAATCTGGCTGGCCGAACGCCGGGCTTAGTCGTCGCCTGTGCAGGCGACGATGCACACGCGGTTGCGTCCGCCCTCCTTCGCCGCGTAGAGCGCGCGGTCGGCGGCATCGGTGAGCGTCGCCGCGGGCCACTCCCCACCTGCCGGCAGGCAGGCGCCGCCGAGGCTCACGGTGACTCGGCCGAGCGGTGCGTAGGCGTGCTCCAGCTCGGCCTGCTCGACCCGCTCACGCAAGCGCTCGGCGACCCGCCGCGCCTCCTCGGCCAAGGTGCCCGGCAGGATCACGCTGAATTCCTCGCCGCCGTACCGGCAGACCAGATCGCCCGGACGCACCACCTGACGAAACAGCTCGGCCAGCCGGCGCAGGCATTCGTCCCCGGCAGGATGGCCGTAGTGATCGTTGAACGGCTTGAACAGGTCGACATCGAGCATCAGCAGCGACAACGGCAGGCCGGCGCGGCGCGCGCGGGCGATCTCCTGCGTCAGCGCCTCGTCGAAGCGACGGCGGTTGGGCAGGCCGGTGAGGTAATCCTTCTCGGCGACCTCGCTCAGCCGCGCGTTGGCCGCCGCCAGTTGCTCGCGCATCCGGTACTGCTCGGTGACGTCGGTGAGCGCCAGGGTTAGGCCGATTACCTGCCCCGCCGGGTCGCGCACGCCCTGCAGGCCGACCTGATGATGACGCTCGCGCCAGTCCAGCTCGAGGTCCGCCAGCGTCTCGCCGGCATCCAGGCGAACGAAGCAGCGCGCGACATCCAGTTGATCCTCCGGGAGGAAATCGGCGATCGGCCGGCCCACCAGCCGATTCAGCGAATCGCCCAGCAGCGCGGCCAGCGCACGGTTGGCGATCACCACATGGGCTTGCCGGTCGATCAGGCCGAGCGCGACCGGAGCCGCGGCATACAGCGCCTCCAGCTGCACGCTGCGCTGGCCGAGCAGGCCGATGCCCTGGGTGATGTCGCGGTCGATGCCACGGTAGCCACGGAATTCACCGTGCTCGTCGAACAGCGGAATGCCGCTGGTTTCCAGCACCACCAGGCTGCCATCGGCGCACAGGTTGCGGTTCACCAGGCCGGAGAACGGCCGCCGCTCGGCAACGATTTCGAGGAACACCTGGCCGACCCGCGCCGCTTCGTCGGCCGGCATGAAATCGAAGGGCGTGCGCCCGAGCATCTGCTCCGGCGTGTAGCCGAGCAGCGTGCGGCAATGTTCGGAGCTGAACGTGTAGCGACCCTGGGCGTCGACTTCCCAGAGCCAGTCCGTGTTGTGGGCGATCATCTCGCGCAGACGGCGGATCTCGGCGCGAGCTTCGCTGGGGCTGAGCAGTTGGGGCATCGTAACTACCGACACGCGAATGCTGAGATGGCCATTATGCCACCACGGCATGCAGGTCCGACGTCAGGGCGTCTAATCCAGGGTTTCCAGGCGCCAGACATCGAACGCCGGCGTTTCGTAGGGATGCGCCCTTTTCAGCGCGTCGACCACGGCGCGGATCGAGGCATCGGTCACCACCAGTTCGACCTTCCATTCGGGGAGCCGCTGGAGCCGGTCGACCTCGCCGATGAACGGCGCGCTGCCCGGCAAGGCACGGAACTGCCCCTCGCCCAGCACCTGCCAGCAGCACTGGTCGTAATCGCCGATACGTCCACCGCCGGCCTGGAAAACCGCCTGCTTGACGCTCTCCAGGTGAGTGTCTGGAACGTAAAAGCACAGCTTGTACATGCCGGATACCGTCGTCGCCGTGGTGGAACGGAAGGAGTACGCGGTACTCCCCCTGCCAGTGTCAGTCGACCCAGACCCGCGCGTTGCGGAACAGGCGCAGCCAGCCGCCGTCTTCCTGCCAGTCGTCTGGGCGCCAGGAGTTCTGCACGGCACGGAAAACCCGCTCCGGGTGCGGCATGAGGATGGTGACGCGGCCGTCGCGGCTGGTCAGGCCGGTGATCCCGCGCGGCGAGCCGTTCGGGTTGGCCGGATAGCGCTCGGTGACCTTGCCGTGGTTGTCGACGAAACGCATCGACACGCACCCGGACAGGTCGGCCTCGAGCAGCGCTTCCTCGCTCTCGAACTCCGCATGACCTTCGCCGTGGGCGATGGCGATGGGCATCCGCGAACCGGCCATGCCGCGTAGCAGGATCGACGCCGACTCCTGGATCTGCACCATCGCCACACGCGCCTCGAACTGCTCAGAGCGGTTGCGCACGAAGTGCGGCCAGAACTCGGTTCCGGGGATCAGCTCATGCAGGTTCGACATCATCTGGCAGCCGTTGCAGACGCCCAGGGCGAAGCTGTCCTTGCGCTCGAAGAAGCCCTGGAAGGCGTCGCGCGCGCGGTTGTTGAACAGCACCGACTTGGCCCAGCCCTCGCCGGCGCCGAGGACGTCGCCGTAGGAGAAGCCGCCGCAGGCCACCAAGCCTTTGAACTCCTCGAGGTCAACGCGACCGGCGAGGATGTCGCTCATGTGCACGTCGAGGGCGGCGAAGCCGGCACGGTCGAACGCCGCGGCCATTTCCACCTGGCCGTTGACCCCCTGCTCGCGCAGCACCGCCACCTTTGGCCGCACGCCCTTCTTGATGTAGGGCGCGGCGATGTCGTCGTTGACGTCGAAGGCGAGCTTTACCGTGAGGCCGGGGTTCTCCTCCTCGAGCAGGCTGTCGAACTCCTGCTCGGCGCAGTCGGCGTTGTCGCGCAGGCGCTGGATGCGGTAGCTGGTCTCGCTCCACGCGCGCTGCAGCAGGCGACGGTCGCCGCTGTAGACCGGCTCGCCGTCGTAGGTGAAGGTCACGTCGCTGCTGCCGTTGACCGGCTGGCCGATCACCGCCACGCAGTCGCCCAGGCCAGCCGCGCTGAACTGCGCCAGCACGTCCGGAGTGGCGTCCTGGCGAACCTGGATCAGGGCTCCGAGTTCTTCGTTGAAGAGCACGGCAGCGAGGCCATCGGCGCTGTCGGCGAGGGCATCGAGGGTAAGTTGCAGGCCGCAGTGGCCGGCGAAGGCCATCTCCAGCGCGGTGGCCAGCAGGCCGCCGTCGGAGCGGTCGTGGTAGGCCAGCAGGTGGCCATCGGCGTTGAGGCCCTGGATCACCGCGAAGAACGCCTTGAGGTCCTCGGCGTCGTCGACGTCGGGCGCCTGGCGGCCGATCTTGCCGTAGACCTGGGCGAGAATGGAGGCGCCCATACGGTTCTGGCCGCGGCCGAGGTCGATCAGGATCAGGTCGGTCTCGCCCTTGTCCAGGCGCAGTTGCGGGGTCAGGGTCTGGCGAATGTCGGTGACCGGGGCGAAGCCGGTGACGATCAGCGACAGCGGCGAGGTCACGCTCTTCTCGGCGCCCTCATCCTGCCACCTGGTCTTCATCGACATGGAGTCCTTGCCCACCGGAATGGTGATACCGAGGGCCGGGCACAGCTCCATGCCCACCGCTTTCACGGTGTCGTACAGACGCGCGTCCTCGCCGGGATGACCGGCGGCGGCCATCCAGTTGGCGGACAGCTTGATGTCGGAAATCTTCTCGATGCGCGAGGCGGCGATGTTGGTCAGCGTCTCGCCGATCGCCATGCGCCCGGAGGCGGCGGCGTCGAGCAGCGCCAGCGGGGTGCGCTCGCCCATCGCCATGGCTTCGCCGGTATAGACGTCGAAACTGGTAGCGGTCACGGCGACGTCGGCCACCGGCACCTGCCACGGGCCGACCATCTGGTCGCGGGCGACGAGGCCGGTGATGCTGCGGTCGCCGATGGTGATCAGGAAGCTCTTGCTGGCCACCGCAGGGTGGTGCAGCACACGGCTGACGGCGTCCTCGAGGGCGACGCTGGCGGCGGAGAAGTCATCGCCCAGCTCGGCTTCACGGGTGACCGAACGGTGCATGCGCGGCGGCTTGCCGAGCAGCACTTCCAGCGGCATGTCCACCGGGGTGTTGCCGAAATGGCGGTCGGTGACGGTCAGGTGCGGCGCCTCGGTGGCCTCGCCGACCACCGCGAACGGGCAGCGCTCGCGCTCGCAGATGGCCTGGAAGCGTTCGAAGTTCTCGGCGCTGACGGCCAGCACGTAACGCTCCTGGGACTCGTTGCTCCAGATTTCGTGCGGCGCCATGCCCGGCTCGTCGTTGGGCACGTTGCGCAGTTCGAAACGGCCACCGCGGCCGCCATCGTTGACCAGTTCCGGGAAGGCGTTGGAGATACCGCCGGCGCCGACGTCATGGATGAAGGCGATCGGGTTGGCGTCGCCCAGTTGCCAGCAGCGGTCGATGACCTCCTGGCAGCGGCGTTCCATCTCCGGGTTCTCGCGCTGCACCGAGGCGAAATCCAGGTCCGCCGAGCTGGCGCCGGTGGCGACCGACGAGGCAGCGCCGCCGCCCAGGCCGATCAGCATGGCCGGGCCGCCGAGCACGATCAGCTTGGCGCCGACGGTGATCTCGCCCTTCTGCACGTGGTCTTCGCGGATGTTGCCCATGCCGCCGGCGAGCATGATCGGCTTGTGGTAGCCGCGAACTTCGTCGCCGTGGGGCGTAGTAATCGACTGCTCGAAGGTACGGAAGTAGCCGGTCAGCGCCGGACGGCCGAACTCGTTGTTGAACGCGGCGCCGCCCAGCGGGCCTTCGATCATGATGTCCAGCGGCGTGACGATGCGCTCGGGCTTGCCGTAGGGCACTTCCCAGGGCTGCTCGAAACCCGGGATGTTCAGGTTGGAAACGGTGAAGCCGGTCAGGCCGGCCTTCGGCTTGGCGCCGCGACCGGTGGCGCCCTCGTCGCGAATCTCGCCACCGGAACCGGTGGACGCGCCGGAGAACGGCGAAATGGCGGTCGGGTGGTTGTGGGTTTCCACCTTCATCAGGATGTGCACCGGCTCCTGCACCGCGCTGTACTGGCGGGTTTCAGGGTTCGGGAAGAAGCGCCCGGCAGTGTGGCCGACGATCACCGAGGCGTTGTCCTTGTAGGCCGACAGCACGTTCTCGCGGTGCATCTGGTAGGTGTTCTTGATCATGCCGAACAGCGACTTTTCCTGGCTCTCGCCGTCGATGTCCCAGCTGGCATTGAAGATCTTGTGGCGGCAGTGCTCGGAGTTGGCCTGGGCGAACATCATCAGTTCTATGTCGTGCGGGTTGCGCGCAAGGTTCTGGAAGGCGTTGACCAGGTAATCGATCTCGTCCTCGGCCAGGGCCAGGCCCAGCTCGACGTTGGCCTTCTCCAGCGCCGCGCGGCCGCCCCCGAGGATGTCCACGGCGGTCAGCGGCTTGGGTTCGGCGTGGCTGAACAGGTTGCTGGCGTCTTCCATGCGGCCCAGCACCAACTGGGTCATGCGGTCGTGCAGCAGCGCGGCGACCTGCTCGATCTCGGCCTCGCCAAGCTCGCCGGTGACGTAGTAGGCGATGCCGCGCTCGAGGCGCTCGATCTTCACCAGGCCGCAGTTGCGGGCGATGTCGCTGGCCTTGCTCGACCAGGGCGAAATGGTGCCGAAGCGCGGTACGCAGAGGAACAGCCGCCCGCTGGGCTCCTGCACCGGCACGCTCGGCCCGTACTTGAGCAGGCGCGCCAGAACCTGCTCCTCGTCCGCGGTCAATGCGCCGGACACTTCGGCGAAATGCGCGAATTCGGCATACAACCCGGTCACGGCGGGGACCCTGGAGGTCAGTTGCTCGAGCAATTTGCCGTGGCGAAAGGCAGAAAGGGCGGGAGCGCCGCGCAGAATCAACATCGTCGGGACAGCCTCGGAAGGGGGAGCGTTGGGAGGCGCGCATTCTACCCTATACCAGCCGCATGAGGCCAAAGCCGGCGCTCGCAAAGCCGCCGGCGACCGGCACTTGCGCCTAGCAGAGCGCCTGCTGCCTGTCCAGATATGGCGGCGCTACGCCATTGCGTATACTGCGCCGATGTTTTCATTCCTGGCGTTGCGCACACGCTGTCTCATCGGGCTCCTGGCGGCGGGTATCGTCCTGTCGCTGACGGGCTGCAGCGACGACGACACGCCGGCTCCCAGGCCGTCGACGCTCGAGCGTATAAAGGATGAAGGCGTGCTGCGGGTGGTCACCCGCAACAGCCCGGCCACCTACTTCGAAGACCGCAACGGCGAGACCGGCTTCGAGTACGAGCTGGTCAAGCGCTTCGCCGAGGACCTCGGCGTCAAGCTGCAGATCGAGACCGCCGACAACCTCGACGACCTGTTCATCCGCCTGAACAACCCCGCCGGCCCCGAGCTGGCCGCCGCCGGCCTGGTCGCCACCGAGGGCCGCCGGGGCCAGGCCAGCTTTTCCGTGCCCTACCTCGCCGTCACCCCGCAGGTCATCTACCGCAACGGCCAGCAACGCCCTACCCGCCCCGAGGACCTGATCGGCAAACGGATCCTGGTGCTCAAGGGCAGCAGCCACGCCGAGCAGCTCGGCGAGCTGAAGCTGCAGTATCCGGAGCTGAACTACGAGGTCTCCGACGCGGTGGAGGTGGTCGACCTGCTGCGGATGGTCGACGAGGGGCAGATCGACCTGACCCTGGTCGATTCCAACGAGCTGGCGATGAACCAGGTGTATTTCTCCAACGTGCGCGTGGCCTTCGACCTCGGCGATGCGCGCAGCCTGGCCTGGGCGGTGGCCGGCGGCGGCGACCGTAGCCTGCTCGACGAGGTGGACCAGTTCATCGGCCGGGTAGAGAAGAACGGCACCCTACAACGCCTGAAGGAGCGCTACTACGGCCATGTCGACGTGCTCGGCTACGTCGGCGCCTACACCTTCGCCACGCACCTGCAGCAGCGCCTGCCGCGCTACGAGCAGCATTTTCGCAAGGCGGCGCAGACGGAAAAGGTCGACTGGCGATTGCTGGCGGCGATTGGTTACCAGGAGTCGCTGTGGCAGCCCGATGCCACCTCCAAGACCGGCGTGCGTGGCCTGATGATGCTGACCCTCGGCACCGCCCAGGCGATGGGCGTCGCCAACCGCCTGGACCCGCGGCAGAGCATCATCGGCGGCAGCAAGTACTTCGCGCAGATCCACGAGGGCCTCGCCGACGACCTTACCGAACCCGACCGTACCTGGTTCGCGCTCGCCGCGTACAACGTCGGCATCGCCCACCTGTCCGACGCGCGCAAGCTCGCCGAGGCCGAGGGGCTGGACCCGAACAAGTGGCTGGACGTGAAGAAGATGCTGCCGCGCCTGGCGCAGAAGCAGTGGTACAGCAAGACCCGCTACGGCTACGCCCGCGGCGGCGAGGCGGTGCAGTTCGTCGCCAACATCCGCCGCTACTACGACATCCTCACCTGGGTGACCCAGCCGCAGATGGAATCCAACCAGATCGTCGAAAGCGGCCTGCACGTGCCGGGCATAGCCGAGGATCAGCCCGCTCAGCAGGAAAAGGCGCCGCTCTAAAGGTCCCATCCAGCCACAGTATCCGCGTGTCAGCGAACGCTCCTGATCACTTCGATAAACGCACGCAGCGCCGCAGAAACGTGGCAGTGACTGGGGTAATACAGCCGCAATCCACCCACCGGCGGTGACCAGTCCTCCAGGACCGCGACCAGCTTGCCCTCCTCCAGCCAGCGCTGCGCCGCCATGTCCGGCACATAGACGATGCCCATCCCGGCCACGGCCGCCTCGATCATCAATTGCGTATGGTTGAGGGTCATGCTGCCCGGCACATCGACGGTGACTTCCTGCCCGCGCTGCTCGAATTCCCAGCGGTAGAGTTTGCCGCTGGGCAGGCGCTGGCGGATGCAGCGATGGGCTCGCAGATCCTCCGGCATGACGGGCCGTCCAGCGTGGGCCAGGTACTCGGGCGATGCCACGGCTAGAAAACGGAAATCCCCGCTCAGAGCCACGGCGATCATGTCCTGGGGCACGGCTTCGGCCAGCCGGATGCCGGCATCGAAACCGTCGGCCACGATATCCACCAGATGGCCGTCACTGACCAGGTCCAGCGAAACCTGCGGGTGGCGCTCCAGAAAGGCCGGCACCACGCGCCTGAGCAACACACGCATGGCCTCCTCGCCACCATTGATGCGCAGGGTCCCGGTGGGATGGCCGCCCTCTTCGGTCAACGCATCGATAGCCTGATCGAGGCCCTGCAGCACCGGCGCCAGGCGCAGCAAGAAGTGCTCGCCGGCCTCGGTCGGCGCCACGCTGCGCGTGGTGCGGTGGAGCAGGCGCACACCCAGCTGGCGCTCCAGCGCGGCGATCGCGTGGCTAAGTGCGGAGCGGGACATCCCCAGCTCATCCGCAGCTTTTCTAAAGCTGCGGTGCTGCGCCACCGCCATCAGGGCACTGAGATCGCTTAACGTTGGCCTGCCCATTGTTCATCTCCATTCACCAGCTCATGCGAATTAAAGCCGATTATCACAACAAAAAATCTGATTAGAGTGAATGCCTCAAGCAATGATCGAGGAGCACAGCATGAACAAGACCTGGCTTATCACGGGGGCATCGTCCGGGCTCGGCAAGATCATGACGGCCCGATTGCTGGAGCGCGGTGATCGGGTGATCGCCACGGCACGCCGCCAGGAAACACTGCGGGAACTGGCACACCAATATGGCGACCGCCTGCAGGTGCTCGCTTTGGACGTCACCGAAACCGCGCAGATAGGCCGCGTGATCGACCATGCCTTCGAGCACTTCGGCCGCATCGACGTGATCGTCAGCAACGCCGGCTACGGCCTGGTCGGCCCTGCCGAGGAGGTAAGCGACGCGCAGATCGAGCGGGTGCTGGCCACCAACCTGACGGGCTCGATCCAGCTGATCCGCCGCAGCCTGGCCCACCTGCGTGCCCAGGGCGGCGGGCGCATCGTTCAGGTGTCTTCCGAGGGTGGGCAGATCGTCTACCCCGGCTTCAGCCTCTACCACGCCAGCAAATGGGGGATCGAAGGCTTCGTCGAAGCCGTGGCCCAGGAGGTCGCGCCCTTCGGAATCGACTTCATCCTCGCCGAGCCGGGCCCGACCCGTACCAACTTCGCCGCCGCTATCGACCTGGCGCCACCTTCCGGCGCTTACCGAGACACGCCGGCCGGCCAGGTTCACGCGATGATCGCCAGCGGCGAATTCGAGATTCGCGGCGACGCTGCCAACACGGTCGGGGCGATCATCCAGGCGGCCGACATGCCTCACCCACCGCTACGTTTGCCCCTGGGCAGCACCGCCTATGAAAACATCCACGCCGCCCTGAACCAGCGACTCGAATCGCTCGAAGCACAGCGTGATGTGGCCTTCTCGGCCGACGGGAGCTGACATGAGCCCGCCCTCGATACGCCTGGCCGCCGCGGCGCTGCTGCTGGGCGCGGCGAGCAGCCTGGCAGCCGGGGTGCCGAACAAGGTGGCCGGCACCTGGAACCTGATCGCCGCCACGGTGGAGAACGACGGCGTGACGTCCTATCCCTACGGCCCCGAACCGCAGGGCCGGTTGGTATTTACGCCGGATCTGTACTTTGTGGAGTTTCTGCACGACCCGCGCATCCCACGCTTTCAATCCAATGAGCGGGGCGGCGGTACCGACGCGGAGAACCGCGCCGTGATGGCCGGTAGCCTCGCGCTGTACGGACGCTACACCGTCGATGCCCTGGGCAACTTCAGTGGCAACACCGTGGAAGGCTCCTCCTTCCCGAACTGGACCGGCGACGTGCGCACCACCCGGGAACTGCGCATGGAGGTAGAAGGCGAGCGCATGATCGAACGCTTCCAGCGCCCTGGTGGCGCCAAAGTCAGCCTGGTTTTCCAGCGCGCTCGCTGACAAACGACTCAACGGGCGACGGTCTGGTTGCCCATGGCGCAGAAGCTCTGCACCTGTTGCTCGGCAGGTAGGGCGCGCAGTTGCGTGGAGCATTGCGCCTGGCTCGGAGAGCGGCTGACGCTCAGCACCGAATCATCATCGATGCTGATCAGATAGGGCTGGTTGTAACGCATCTTGTCGTACCAGCCACTGATCTGCAGATCGCTGTAAACGCAGCGGTAACGCATATGGCCGGTGAAGCCCTTGAACACATCGCGCCGGAAGATATGGTGATACTGCTGCCAGTCGCGCTCGCGCTGCCCCTTGCGCACGGCATCGAGACAGCCCTGCAACTCGGTGATCTGCGGCTCATGCAGGAAAATGCTCTGCGCCAGACTGGAGCCGTCCAGTTGCGCCGTGGCCACCAGGTAAATCTGGCGCTCCGCCGCCTGAGCGGACGCGCTCAGCAGTGCTCCTACCGCAAACATCCCTGTTTTTATCAATGGCATGACTGCTGAGCCTGTACTGGCTGACCTGTAAAACGCGGATTCGCTTGTCCCCTGGGGCGAGCCATCCGAAGTATCCGCCTGCTACTTGCGCCGCGCCTTGAAAAACGCCTTCAGCACCTCGCCACACTCCTCGGCCAGCACCCCGCCCTCGACCAGCACACGGTGGTTGAGGAAGGCCTGGTCGAAGAACTGGCCGCGGCTCACTACCATGCCTGCGCGGGGTTCGCTGGCGCCGAACACCACGCGCTGGATGCGGGCGTGCACGATCAAACCGGCGCACATGCTGCACGGCTCCAGCGTCACATACAGCGTGCTGCCGGGCAGCCGGTAGTTCTGCGCGGCCTCGGCGGCGGCGCGGATGGCCACCATCTCGGCGTGGGCGCTGGGGTCGTGACGGGAAATCGGGCAATTGAAACCGCTGCCGATCACCTCGCCGTCCCGCACCAGCAGCGCGCCCACCGGCACCTCGCCGAGGGCCGCGCCCTGTGCGGCGAGCGCCAGGGCCTCGCCCATGAAGCGTTGGTCCTGGCTGCGGTCGACGATGATCGGGTTCTTCATGGGCGGCTCACACCACGGCGATGGCGGCCATCAGGCCGGTTTCCATGTGATCGATGACATGGCAATGGAACATCCAGGTTCCCGGATTATCGGCCACCAGCGCCACGCGCGCCGTCTCGTTCTTGCCCAGCAGGAAGGTGTCGGTGAAGTACGGGATGATCTTGCGCCGGTTCGACGAGATCACCTTGAAGGCCATGCCGTGCAGGTGGATCGGGTGCTGGTACTGGGCCATGTTGCGCAGCTCGAAGATGTAGTGCCCGTCCTTTTTCAACGTGGCGATCGGCCGGTCGGTGCAGGTCTTGTCGCTGATGTCCCAGGCCTGGCCGTTGATCTGCCAGTACTTCGCTGGGCCCTTGTCGTTGGGCTTGGCCAGCGTCGCCGACCACTCGAAGTTGAAGCCGATGGTCTCGGCCTTTTCCAGGTCCGGCTCCGGAACCGGGTTGGCCGGCAGCGCCGCGGGCCATTCGCCGGCCGGCTGCTCGCTGGCCAGCCCCTTGAAGGTGGCGAGGCGCAGTGGGCCGTTGCGCAGCGGCAACTCGACGCCGGCCTCCGGCACCTTCAGTGCCAGGTCGATACGCATGCCAGGCCCGAGCCAGTATTCTTTGCCCAGCGGGCGCGGCTCGACCGGGTGGCCGTCCAGCGCATAGATACGCACGTCGGCCTCCGGCATGTTCAGCCGGTAGGTGACGGTATTGTCGAGGTTCAGCAGACGCAGGCGCACCACCTGGCCGGAAGGCAGCTCGAGGGTCGGCGCCGGCTTGCCGTTGATCGTCGTCAGGCGTCCGCGGGTGCCCTCGCGGGCCGCCTCGCGCGGCACGCTGAAGGCGGTGAACGCGCCCTCCTCGTCGATGTGCCAGGTTTTCAGCACCAGGGTGTGGTCGTGCTGGAAACCGCTCGGCTCGCGCTCCTCGACGATCAGCGGGCCGACGAGCCCGCGGCCGAGCTGCTCGCTGCTGCTGGTGTGCGGGTGATACCAGTAGCTGCCGGCGTCCTTGACCAGGAAGCGGTAGTCGAAGTACTCGCCCTTCTTCACCGGCAGCTGCGACAGGTAGGGCACGCCGTCCATCTCCAGCGGGATTCTCATGCCATGCCAGTGAATGGTGGTGTCCTGCTCCAGCTGGTTGATGAAGCGCACCCGCAGCCAGTCGCCCTGGCGCACGCGCAGCTCCATGCCCGGCGCCTGGCCGTTGTAGCCCCAGGCAGGTGTGGTGTGCCCGGCGACCAGCTCGAGGTCGACCGGCGCGGCGATCAGCTCGTAATCGTGGGTGTCGGCGAACATCGGCTTGCCCAGCCAGTAGCGCACGCCACCGGCGCCGAGACCGACCACACCAAGGCCGACGAGGCCGCCAAGAATCTGTCTACGGGTGAAGGACATGTTCGAAACTCCAGTCAGAAGGACGTCGCTGACACACCGGGCATGCAGCAGTCGCGGGAGCGATTGCCGTGGCCGCCACTCTGACGGAGGCGTGGATGCAGGCGACCCGCCGCGGCGTCCGGGCAGGCTTCGCAGGCCGGCGCCAAGTGGCGATCGGCGGAAAAACGGGGATCGACAGCGAACGCCGACTCAGCGCGCATCGCTGCTCCGCCCGCGATAGGCGCGGGTGGTCATCAGATAGACCGGCAGGCCCGAGCAGAGCACGATCAGCGCCGCGTAAGGCGCCGCCGCCGCGTACTCGAGGTTGCCGGTGTGCGACCAGACGGCCGTCGCCAGCGTGTCCAGCCCGGTGGGGCCGAGCACCAGCGTGGCGGTCAGCTCCTTCATGGTATCGAGGAAGACCAGCACGAAGCCGGCAGCGATGGCCGGGAAGATGATCGGCAGGGTCACCTTGAGGAAGGCCAGCAATTGCGTGTAGCCGAGCGTACGTGCGGCCTCTTCCAGCTGCGGCGAGGCTTTCTCCAGCGCCACCCGGATCGGCGACTGCGCCATCGGCATGAACAGCAGCGCGTAGGCGATCAGCAGCAGGCTAGTGGTCTGGTACAGCGCCGGCAGGTAGCGCAGCGAGAAGAACACCAGCGACAGCGCGATGACCAGGCCGGGCAGCGCGTGCAGCAGCACCGGCAGGCGCTCGCCGAGCGTCGCCAGGCGGCCGCGATAACGCACCACCAGCAGGCCGATCGGCACCGCCAGCAGCACGCTGATCAGCGCCCCACCGAAAGCCAGCGAGAGCGACGAGCCGAGCGTTTCGAGAATTTTCATGAGCGGGAAACTGGCCGAGCTGCCCTCGATGATCCAGAAACCCAGCATCACCAGCGGCGTTCCACAACCGATCACCACCAGCCCCAGCATCATCGCCTGCACCGGCAGGCCCCAACGACCCAGGCGCACCGGCGTCGAACGCCGCGCCACGCCCTGCCCGGTCCGCGCGTAGCCGCGACCGCGCAGGCGAAACTCCAGCCACAGCAGCACCATGCACAACGCCAGCAGCAACGCCGAAAGCATCGCCGCGTTGGTGTTGCTGAACTCCAGCTCGAACTGCTGATAGATCGCCGTGGTGAAGGTCTGGTAGCGCATGATTGACGGCGCGCCGAACTCCACCAGCATGTGCAGGGCCACCAGCAGGCTGGTGCCGAACAGGGTCGGCCGCAGCAGTGGCAGGGTTACTTTCCAGAACACCTGGGCGCGGCTGTAGCCGAGCATCCGCGCCGATTCTTCCAGCGCCGGATCGAGGCTGCGCAGGGTCGCCGCCACCGGCAGGTAGATCAGCGGGTACTTCGACAGGATCATCACCAGTACGGTGCCGCCCAGGCCCTCGAACATCGGGCTGATGGAAATCCAGGTGAAACCGCTGACGAAGGCGGGAATGGCGAACGGCAGGCACAGCAGCACGTTCCACTGGCGGCTGCCGCGCAGGTCGCTGCGCTCGATGCACCAGGCCAGCAGCAAACCGAGCAGCGCACAGCCGACGGTGACCAACACCATCAGTTTCAGGGTGTTGGCCAGCAGACCGAAGACGAAGGGTCGCCAGAGCAGTTGCCAGGCGGCGTGCCAGCCGGACTCCCAGCTTTTGACCGCGACGTAGAACAGCGGCAGCGCCGCCACCAGCACCAGTAGCAGCACCGGCACCTGCAGCCAGAACGGCGGCGCCCGATGGCGCGACACCGCGCGGACGCTCACGGGAGTCGCCAGGCCATCCGCCGCTTCGACCTGCATGTTCAGTTCAGCCCGACTTCGCGTTCGAGTTCGAGGGCGTCCTCGGCCAGGCCGATGTCGGACGCGGTCAGTTTCGGCGGGCGCAGTTCGCTATACGGCTTGAGCAGCGGATCGGCCGGCACGTTGCTGTTCATCGGGTACTCGGCCGACTTGCTGAGGATGGCCTTCTGGCCTTCCTCGCTGACCATGAATTCGAGGAACTGCTGGGCCTCCTTCGGATGCTTGCTGGCTTTCACCACGGCCGCGCCGGACACGCTGACCAGCCCGCCCGCATCGCCGTTGTCGAAGTAGTAGAGCTTGGTGTTGAGCTCGCCCTTTTCCTTCTTCAGCGCCGCCCAGTAATAACTGTTGATCAGCGCCGCGGAGATTTCGCCGTTCTCCACCGCCTTCATCGCCACCACGTTGTTGGTGTAGGTGGCGCCGAACGCCTTGAGGCCGGTCAACCAGTCCTCGGCGGCTTCGCGGCCGTTGAGCTTGATGATCGCCGCGACCTGACCGAGGAACTCGCCGCTGCTCGGCACGAAGCCGATCTTGCCGCTCCACTCGGGGCCGGCGACGTCCAGCAAGCTGGCGGGCAGGTCCTGCTCGCTGATTTCCTTGGGGTTGTAAGCCATGACGCGGACGCGGGCGGTGATGCCCAGCCAGTTGCCATTCTTGTCGGAGAATTGCGGGTCGATCTGCGCCAGGGTGGCGTCGTCGACTTTCGCCAGCAGCCCCTGATTGGCCAGCTTGATCAGCGGCGGCGCTTCCTCGGTGTAGATGAGGTCGGCGGGCGAGCGGGAACCCTCTTCCGCGATCTGGTTGGCCAACTGGCCACCGCCACCCTTGCGAATCTGAACCTTGATTCCGGTCTTCTTCTCGAAGGCCTCGGCGACGGCGACGCCGGTCGCTTCATGCTGGCCGTTATAGAGCGTCAGCGTGACCGGATCGTCGGCCCAGGCGCCCGTGGCGGCGGACAGGCCGATGCTCAGGACGCTTGCGCTGCAAAGCCGTGTCAGTGCCGTGGAAAACCGTACCGTCATCTAGCCGTTCCTCTCGTCGTCGAAGATTCGCGGCAGAATTATACGGGCATGCCACTGGCAACTGCACTTGATTCGCAACAAGAGTTACGGTTTTTTTGTCCATTGCGCGCGGCCGTACGCAAGACCTCATCTGCGCCAAACGCGGGGCCCGCGGCGGTCGGCAGGACGTCTGGCCGCTCGGGCTCGGGGCGCCGGTCCTATTGGCAGACGCCCTCTGCGCGCCGATGCCGCATGTCGGCCTACGCTACTGCCACCGCTCTAGGGTGCTGCAGGTGTCGGGCGTTCCGCGCCGTAGGTCTTGCTCAGGTAATCCACCATGGCGGCGGTGTCCTGCTCGGGAAAGGGGGCCCCGAAGACCTTGCTCATCTTGCCGACGGTGGCCTCCCAGTAGCTGCGTGGCAACGTTCGCGGCTGCGTCAGGACGTACTGCGCCGAATGACAGATCAGGCAGTTCTGTTGCACCAGTTGATAGCCCGGCAAATCGCTGGCCACGTACCTGGCGGTTTCCGCCGGCAGCTCGACCTGTAACGCGGTAGCGGTCAGCGGCGTGCAGGCGGATACGAATGCCAGCGCGACGAGGAATCGTGATCTCATGGCGGTACTCCTCATGCGGCCACCACCCGGGTGGTTTCCACCACGTTGCGCAGGTAGCCGGCGGGGTTCCACTGCGCTTCCAGCGGCTGCTGCTGGCCTATCCGGTTGAGCGCGCGCACTTTCAGCGCATAGTCGCCCTGCCTGGGCGGCGTGAAGCTAGCCGTCCATTCGCGGAACGAATAGCGACCGAGGTCCTTGCCCAGCCGGGCTTTCTGCCAGGACGCGCCGCCGTCGGCGGAAAACGCCACCTCGGTGATGCCATAGCCGCCGTCGAAGGCGATGCCGCGAACCTCGGTCGCGCGTCCGACCGGCACCCTCTCTCCGTCCTGAAGGCTGGTGATGAACGAGCGGATGGAGAAGCGATTGATCGGAATGGTCTTTTCCGGCGCGGTGCCGGGCGGCACGCAACCACAGTCATTGTCGGGAATACGATAGGCCTTGCTCATCCAGAACCCATCGAACACCCCGTCGATCACCTGGATATCGTCGAGGTGCTTCACCCAGTAGGTGCCGTAATAGCCGGGCACCACCAAGCGCAGCGGGTAACCGTTGAGCAGTGGCAAATCCTCCCCGTTCATCGCCCAGGCGAGCATCACCTCGCCGTCCAGCGCGTGGTCCAGGTCCAGCGCCTTGATGAAGTCCGGCCCGTTGCCCAGCGGCGGCTTGTCCATGCCGTTGAACGCCACCTGCCGCGCGCCGGCCTGTACGCCCGCCTTGTCCAGCAGCGCCTTGAGCGGCACGCCAGTCCAGCGCGCGTTGCCCATCGCGCCATTGGACAGCTGGCCGCCATTCACCCGTGGCTGGAAGTGCCCGCGGCTGTTGCCCGAGCACTGGTTCACCGCCACCACCTCGACCGGATCGGCCAGCTTCTTTATCTCGTCCAGGGACAGCTCGAGCGGCGTCTCGACCTTGCCGCCGACCTTCAGCCGGTAGGCCTGCGGGTCGATGGATGTCGGCAGCGCGGCCCAGTGGTAGCGGACGAAGAAGGCGTCGTTGGGCGTGATCAGCCCCTGATTGAACACCGAGAACGGTGTTTCCAGTTGCGGCGGCCGGCTGGTCAGCACAATCAGCGGACGCTTCTGCGGAAAGCTGAGCAGATCGCGCTCTCCGTTATCGAAGGGCAGCGTCACCTTGGCGCCGGCGGCCAGCGCAGACAATGCCGGGGCTCCGGCCAGCGCGCCGGCGCCCGCCACTCCGAGGACTTTCAGCAGGCGTCGACGCGAGGCGTCCGGGGCCGGTGCGGCCTGGTCATGTTCCATCTGTTTCTCCTTGTTCGGGTTATCGGGAAACGCCCGGCGCCGGCACGCTCGCCGACGCCGGGCGAGAATCAGGCGGGCGCCTGCTGCGGCTCCTCGGCCATCGGTCGCGGATCGATCCCCAGCGACACCATGGCGCCAATGAACAGCAGCGTGGCGGACACCGCGAACGGAATCGTCCAGCTGCTGGTGAGATCGAGCATGAAACCGAAGAGCATCGGCGAGAGGATTCCGGCGATGCCGAAGCCGGTGTTCATCAGCCCGCCGCCGACCCCGGAATGACGTGGTGCGATATCCATAGGTATGGCCCAGAGCACCGCGTTGGTCAGTTCCAGGAAGAAGAACGACAGCGACAGGCAGATCGCCGCGACCCACAGGTCGTGGATGAACAGCACCGGCATGATGAACACCAGCGAACCGAGCAGGCCGACTACCAGGTTGGTGCGGCGCGCGAGCTTGAGGTTGTTGGTGCGGCGCAGGAGGCTGTCGGAGAGCATGCCGCCGAGGGTGTCGCCGACCACTCCGGCGCACAGCACCAGGGTGGTGAACAGCGCGAAATTCTTCAGGTCCAGCCCGTAGCTCTTCTCGAAGAACGACGGAATCCAGGTGAGGAACACCCACAGCGACCAGCCGTAGCAGAAGTCGACGAAGGTCACCGGCAGAATGCGTTTGAGCAGCATCCGCCAGGGCACGCGCTTGTGTTCGTGCTTCCACTGCTCCCGCGGCAGTTCATCCAGCTCCGCCTGGGTCATCTTGGGGTGGTCCGAGGGCGAATCGCGGAATTCGCGGTTCCAGAAGAACACCCAGATCAGGCTGATGGCGCCGAACAGCCAAAAGCTCAGGCGCCAGTCGTAGAGCGCGATGCAGCCGGCGACCAGCAGCGGCGTGACGGCGTTACCCAGGCGCGACGCGGCGTGGGTGATGCCCTGGGCGAAGCCGCGACGATCCGGCGGCATCCATTTCGCCATGGCGTGGGTGGCGGTCGGGAAGGTCGCTCCCTCGCCGAAGCCCAGCGCCAGGCGCGCGGCGAACAGCGAGGCGAGGCCGATCGAGAAGCCGGTGGCGGCGGTGGCGATCGCCCAGATGATGCCGACCACCGTGAGCACCTTGCGCGGGCCGAAACGGTCGCCGAGCAGGCCGCCGAAGATCTGGAAGAACGCATAGGGGATGGCGAAGGCCGAGAGCACCATGCCCAGCTCGCTGTTGGAAAGCCCCAGGTCATGTTTGATGAACGGCGCCGCGGTGGCGATGTTCACCCGGTCGACGTAGGTAATGAAGTACATCGCGCAGAGCAGCAGCAGGACCCGCCCGCGCACGCGACCGCGGAAGCCGTCGAGGCCGGTGTGGGTAGCAGGATTCTTCACGCGCGGCCCTACGGCCGCCGAGGTAGGTGTGGTGTTCATTGTTGTTTTCACCTGTGAGTGCCGAAAGAAAAAGCCGGGAACACCCGGCGCGCGCAGGCGCCGGGTTACAACTCAAGGCTGGTGCGAGGGACTGTCCTGCAAGGGTGGCGGCAGCAGCGCATGGCTGGACGCGCCGATCAGTGCGGCCGCGAACGTCGCCCATAGCAGACGCAGGCGACGGGGCAATGGCGTTCGTTGCGGGGAAGAGGAGGCAGGACGTGGAATGACGGTGAAGCGGTTGCTTTCAGCGGGCATCGGTATTCTCCTGCGCGGGAACCGCATGCACGGTCCCGCCTGTCTTGTTATTGATCTTCAGGCCGATCGGGGCGAGGGTTTCCCCGGTTGCTGACTCCGTTCAACGATCTCCTTGCAGACGTTGGTTCATGCGCTGGCCAGCGCCTGCCGCAGCGCGTCGGCGATCTGGCCGGGGGTATCGACCACCTGCGCCCCGCCGGCTTCCAGGCGTTCGCGCTTGGAGCGGTAGCTGCCCTGGTTGCCCATCACGATGGCGCCGGCGTGCCCCATCTTCTTGCCCGGTGGCGAGGCGCGGCCGGCAATGAAGGAGACCACCGGCTTGCCGACCTCGCGCAGCGCGTCGGCAGCCTCCTCCTCCATCGCGCCGCCGATCTCGCCGACGATGACGATGGCCCGCGTGCGCTCGTCGGCCTGCAGCGCACGCAGCGCCTCGACGGTGGTCGTGCCAAGCATCGGGTCCCCGCCGATGCCGAGAAACGCGGACTGGCCGAAACCGGCATTCACCAGGTTCAGGCAAATCAGCGTGCCAAGGCTGCCGGAGCGCGAGATCACGCCGATGTCGCCGGGCATGAATACGCGCCGATTGAAGGCCGGCATGATCCCGGCGAACGCCTCGCCGGGCGTGACGATGCCCGCGGTGTTCGGCCCGACGATGCGTGTGCCGTGGTGACGCGCGGCGGCATGGATGCGCATCACGTCCTGCGAGGGAATGTGCTCGGTGAGCACCACCAGCTGGCGAACCCCGGCCTCGATGGCATCGATGGCGGCGTCCCTGGCCGACACTGGTGGAATGAACATCACCGACATGTCGATGCCGCCCAGTTCATCGGCTGCCTCTCTGGCCGACGCGAACACAGGTACGTCGCAGCAGGTCTCACCGGCCTGCTTGGGATTGACCCCGCCGACGATACGGGTGCCGTACTCCTGCATCTTGGCGCTCCAGAAACGGCCCTGACGGCCCGTGATCCCCTGGATCAGAACGCTATGCTGTTTTCTCAGAATCATCGGGCAGCCTCCACCGCGGCCTGTACCGCGTCTTCCATCCGGTCATAGGGTTCGATACCCAGGTGCTGCTGAAGGATCGCCACCGCTTCCTCCTCGCCGGTGCCGTGGATCGAGAAGAACACCGGCACCGTCGGCCGCAGCGTCGCCCAGGCGTCCACCACGCCCTGGGTCATCACGTCGGTGCGTGCGAAGGCCCCGCAGAAGTTCACCACCAGGCTCTTCACCTTCGGATTGGCCAGCACCAGTTCCAGGGCCGGCGTCGCCTTGGTGTAGGCGTCGCCGCCGATTTCCAGGAAGTTCGCCGCACGGCCTCCGCAGTGGGCGATAACGTCCATGGTGGTCATGGTCAACCCGGCACCGTTGGCCAGCAGGCCGACCTCGCCGTCCAGCTCGATGTACTTGAAGCCCAGTTCTGCGCCGCGCTGCTCCAGTGCGCTGCGCGGCTCCGGCGTGCCCTGCGCCAGCTGCTCGGTCTGGCGAAAGCCGGCCGAATCGTCGATACGGAACTTGCAGTCCAGCGCCACCAGGGAACCATCGGCCAATACCGCCAGCGGGTTGATTTCAACCAGTTCGGCATCGCGCTGCAGATAGACCTCATAGAGGCGCACCAGCAGCTCCGCGACCGCGTCGCGCTGCGCACCGAGGTCGACCGCCGCCAGCGCGGCGCCGACCTGGCGGGCATCCAGGCCCTTCTCGATATCCACGGCGATCCGGCAGATCGCCTCCGGCCGACTCTCCGCCAGTTCCTCGATGTCCATCCCGCCCTCGGCGGAGAACAGGACCAGCGGCTGGCGCGCGGCGGTGTCGTTCATCACCGCGGCATAGAACTCGCGGCTGATCGCCGCCTTCTGCTCGACCAGCACGCTGGGAACCCTGTACCCACCGATGCTCATGCCGAGTATCTGTCCGGCGGCGCTGCGCGCCTCGGTCTCATCGCCGACCAGCTTGATGCCGCCGGCCTTGCCGCGCTTGCCGATCGGCACCTGTGCCTTGATCGCGCTGGGGCCGAGGATGCGCACCGCATCAACCACGTCCTCGGCCGTCGTGCAGTGAATGCCTCGGGGTATGGCGAGCCCCGCGTCGGCCAGGATCTGCTTACCCGCGTATTCGACGAAATCCATGATTCGCTCCTATTTGCCGTACCGGGACCAATAGGAACCGAACAGTTCCTCCGCCGTCGGCTCGTCTTTGGGAATGGTCTGGACCAGGTGGGTGACGTTGATGAAGTTCCGGTAGTTGAGGTTCTCGCTGATGCTGTTTCCGGCCCAGGTGCCGCAGCCCATGCTCAGGGTGAAATTCAGCCCGTTGTCGAAACTTCCGCCATTGCCGAAGGTGTGCGCCTGGTTGACGAGCACCCGCACCACGTCGGTCTGCTCGGCGAGCTGGCGCGCCCGGTCGAGGTCCTGGGTGTGGATGCCGCAGGAATGGCCACGGCCCTGGTGGGCGAGCAGGGTTTGCACCAGGCGGCAGGCGTCATCGAAATCGCGGGCGCGATAGACGCTCAGTACCAGCGAAAGCTTTTCTCCGGAGAACGGGTAGCCGGGGCCGATGCCCTGCTGCTCGACCATGAAGAACTTCGAACCCCGTGCCGCGTCCGGCAGCCCGATGCGGGTGGCGAAGACATCTGCGTCGCGGGCGATCAGGTCGCGGTTGAGTTTGCCGTGCTGCCAGAGGTTTTCCTGGATCGCCTCGGCTTCGGAGGCGCTGGCCAGGTAGCCACCGGCCTTGTGCAGCGCCGCCATCGCCTGGTCGTAGACGGCGTCGAGGATCACCAGCGCGTTTTCCGAGGAGCAGGAGGTGGAGTTGTCGAAGGTCTTCGAGGCGCAGATCTTTTCCGCCGCCTCGTCCATTCGGGCGCTCTCGTCGATGATCACCGGCACGTTGCCAGCCCCGACGCCGATCGCCGGCGTACCGCTGCTGTAGGCCTGGCGCACGTTGTTCTGCGAACCGGTGGCGACGATCAGGTCGGCCTGGCGCATCAGCTCGGCGGTGAGTGCCTTGGACGGCGGCATGTCCGGCACCTGCACCAGATCTTCCGGCAGGCCGATCTTGCGCAACTCGGCGCGCACCAGGTCCACCGTCTCAACGGTGACATCGTCGCCGGACGGCGAAGGCGAGATGATGATCGCATTGCGCCCCTTGATGGCGAACATGGTCTTGTTCACCGGGGTCGCGGACGGGTTGGTGGAGGGGGTGATGGCGACGACCACGCCAACCGGCTTGGCGTACTTCACCAGGCCGCGTTCGGGCAGCTCCTCGATGACGCCGACGGATTTCACCCTGAGCAGATCGCGCAGGGCGCCGAAGGTCTTGCGCTGGTTCTTGATGATCTTGCTGTCGACCCGGCCGATGCCGGTGGTTTCGACGGCGCGACGGGCGAGGTGCTGGGCGTTTTCGGGCTTGTACAAGGCCCAGGCGACTGCGGTGACCGCTTCGTCGACGCGCGCCTGATCGGCATCGGCGAATACCTCCATGGCCTGTCTGGCCCTGTGCATCATCGCCGTAACGTACTCGGCGAGGTTGTCGTCTGCGGCCGCTTTGGATAGTGCGTGCATGGACATGCATCCCCCTTAATTGTTTTTATTCGGAATATGCTGCCCGGCGAACGTAGTCCTGTGATCTGGTCAGAGTTAGGACCAAACGGTCACGGATGCTGGAGCCAAACGAGGGGTGGCGAGACGTGCCTGAACCCTGCGTCGTGCCTGGCATGGCGCGGCGCAGAGCCGTTGGGCGAAGAGCAGGGAGAAGTGCCGGGCAGCGCTGCCCGGCAGAGCGGCGAAAGCCTTAGCGGACGACGTGCAGGTAGTGCCGATGACGTTCGTACTGGTCGAGGATGTCGCCGATCACGCCATCGCGACTCCAGCCCATGACGTCATAGTCCTGGCCGCCTTCGCGCAGGTGGACCTCGGCGCGGAAGTACTTGCGCTCCTCGGTGTCCCCGGTGTCGCGCATGACGAAGCTCGGCTGGGTGAACGAGCGCACCAGCACCGCATAGCGGAAATCCAGTTGCTCGCCGTGATGCACATCCAGGCTGACCTGCTGTTCCTCGCGCACCACCTCGACTTCCAGGCCCTGCTTGCGCAGTTCCTCGGCCACCGATTCGCACGCCGGGGCCACGGTCTCCTCGATGAAGCGCGTCACCTGCGACCGGCGCGGCATCAGCAGCATGCCGCGCAGCCGGCGCTGCCAGCTCTCGCCGTGTACTGCCGGTTGCGACAGGCTGACCGCCTGGAAGCGGATGCTGCGCTTGGTGGCGTCCGCGCCGAGCGCGCGGAACAGTCCCCAGATGCTCAACAGCAGGATCACCGAGAACGGCAATGCGCTGGCGATGGTCGCAGTCTGCAGCGCCTTGAGGCCGTCGGCGAGCAACAGCGCGATGGCCACGATGCCCATCAGGGTCGACCAGAAGATGCGCTGCCAGACCGGCGTGCGGTCCTGTCCGCCAGAGGCCAGCAAGTCGACCACCAGCGCGCCGGAATCCGCCGATGTCACGAAGAACACCACTACCATCGCCACCGCGATCAGCGAAACCAGGCCGCTGAACGGCAGTTGTTCGAGGAAGGCGAAGAGCGCCAGCGAACTGTCCTGGTCCACCGTCGCCGCCAGCGACTGCAGGTTATCCACCAGAATGAAGTGGATCGCAGTGTCGCCAAACACGGTCATCCACAGCAGGGTGAAGCCGGTGGGTACCAGCAGTACGCCGCCGACGAACTGGCGAATCGTCCGGCCGCGGGAGATCCGCGCGATGAAAAGCCCCACGAAGGGCGACCAGGCGATCCACCAGCCCCAATAGAACAGCGTCCAGCCACCGATCCAGTCGCTGGGCTGGTAGGCATAGAGGTTGAAGGTCTTGCTGACGATTTCGGAAAGATAGGCGCCGGTGTTCTGCACGTAGGTCTGCAGCAGGAATACCGTCGGGCCGAGGATAAGCACGAACAGCAGCAGGATCACCGCCAGCGCCAGGTTGGTTTCCGAGAGGATGCGGATGCCCTTGTCCAGGCCGCTGGCAACGGACAGCGTCGCCAGCGAGCAGGTGGCGACGATCAGCCCGACCTGCACGCCGACGCTGACCGGCAGCCCGAACAGATGGTGCAGGCCGCTGTTGATCTGCGCCACGCCAAGCCCGAGGGAAGTGGCGACGCCGAAGACCGTTCCGAGAATCGCGAACACGTCCACGGCGTGGCCGATGGGACCGTAGATGCGCTCGCCAATCAGCGGATAAAGCGCCGAACGCAGGGTAAGCGGCAGCCCGTGGCGATAGCAGAAGAACGCCAGCATCAGGCCGACGATCGCGTAGATCGCCCAGGCATGCAGGCCCCAGTGGAAGAAGGTTATCTTCATCGCCTCGCGCGCCGCGGCGACATCGCCGCCCGCTCCGAACGGCGGGGTGATGAAGTGCATCACCGGTTCGGCGACGCCGAAGAACATCAGACCGATGCCCATGCCGGCAGAGAACAGCATGGCGAACCAGGTGACGTTGCGGTAATCCGGCTCGCTGTGATCGGGGCCAAGCTTGATGTCACCGTAGCGACTGATGGCGAGGAACACCACGCTGATCAGGATGATCGCGACGGTGAGAATGTAGAACCAACTGACGTTGGCGATGATCCAGCGCTGGATTTCCTGGAACAGCGTCTGGGCCGTTTCTGGCATCGCCACGGTAAACAGCACCAACGCCAGGATGAGGACCGCAGCGCTGACGAATACAGGCGGATTGATCGTGCGGGTGGATGGTATCTCCATACAGTTTTCTCCGATTTTTCAATGCACTTCCCGCCGTGACCATTCCTGGCGGGCCGGCCACCTTAACAGCCATGGCTACTCGCTATGGACAACTCATGTGCCGGAACACTCCTCGCGCAAAGCCTTTTCCATAGCCAGGACGACCCCTTCACCTGCGCTCAGGACCCAGGGCGAATGCACGTGCTTGAGCGGCTCGACGGCTTCACCCGTGTTCGCCGATGGGGAAACCGGCAGTGTTCAACGAGACTCGCGCCATGCCTGAGCGCCCTTTCGAGCCGGCCTCGGCCCGTGCGGCCCTGTAATCGAACTTTCGCCGCCCTCGCCTGCTTCACCATCGGCATCGACGATCAACTGATGTGCAACGTCGCCGGGCGGCCTACCCGCCGAGCCGCGTAATCAGCGCCTATGACCTCGACCGGGTGGTGGCGCCCCGCTGCGCCGGTTGCTGTCGCTCATGGCCTTCCTTCCCTTAGGCCGGGCACGCGTTGCTCATCATCGGTAACGGCTGCCGGGGGCTGTTGCCTTCTGCCCTCATTCATCCGGCACCCGACGGCTGCCGAGACAGCAAAAGTTCCCCTTCACCGAACAAACTTTAGTACCGCTCGTCCGGTAACGAGGCGAGTGGGAGGGCCAGCAACCTGCCCGGAACACACCTCGCGCGCCCCCCCTTTCGGCGCAACCGCAAACGCGTCGGCCTTTAACCAAACCCCTCACGCAAGCGTGGATTGCCTCACAGTGACCTGTCGATTCTTACCACTGGTCGGTCCGGCAGTTTTTTGCCCTGTTCCCAGCAGCGGCGAGCCTATCCCGAACACTATAAAATCAAATTCACCTCGAAACTTCGCCTTGCCAACTTGAGCAAGCTAACGAATTTCCAGGTTCTCACTTGAAGGCTGAACTTGTTCTGCCTCAGGAGTGCATCCGCAGAGCCACATAAACATCGAGGCTCACCAGGTCTTTTTCCGCCATCATCTATTGCGCGTTAATTCGCTCGAATAAAAACAGTTGCAACAGGAACCTGTTTTTCCGCTGCGAAAGACTTCCTGGCGCCAGCGAAATGGCAACAGTGTTGAGGGAGAAGGCACTGCTTTCTGGTTGATCGCCGAACGGTAGTTGCATTCGCTTAGATTCATAACTGCATGAAAAATGCGACTGAACGCACAAAATGGCATTGTTCCGCCAGCGTCATTCGTCGAAAAACAGCTGGATAAACGCATGGAAAACAACGAGATGGTGGCGACGAACGGCAATCCAGCTTTTTCCGGAAGCGACGATAAGCCATCCGACTGAAGAGGCGACCGTGAACCGGTTCGGCTTCAGCCACACCCGAAGCGAACCGTGTGAGCAGACAGAGCGTGTAGATCAACCCGACCCGTGAGATGCAGTCCAGTCGACCGTCAGGTACCTGAACGTAGTAGGCATCGCCAGGCGCATTGCGCCGATTCCTGATACAGCCAGCCCCGATGTTGTGATGAAACTTTGCGAAGTGCGCGTTACTTCGTTTAGCGGGCATCCCACGTTTTAAAAAAGTTGCAGTGAGTCATTCAACTGTTTTTCGGCCGTTATTAAAGGTCGCGGGAAAAGTTTGCCCGAAGAAATCCAAACGCCTTCTTCGACTGTATCGAATCGCGCTTCCGGGCGCGGTCCGGAACGACCGGAGAAGACCGTGAGAACCAGAAAACATGCCACCAGTCGCCGTTCGCCACACAGCCAAAACCACGTCCATCGATATGGAAACAAGGGGCCTTATGTCGTACTCCGATAAACCCGCCAGAATCCTCTTCTGCGCACTCAGCCTTGCCGTGATGACCGCCAACCAGGCGGTCGCTGCGGACGCACCGGCCGCCAACGCGCCCGCCGCGGAAAGCCGCGTGATGGTGAAAAAGGTCGCCTTCACCGGCAACAAGACCTTTACCAGCGACCAGTTGAGCGCCCAGCTCGCCGCCGATCTCGGCCGCCCGCTGACGTTCAAGGACATCAACGCCCTGGCGAAGAAGATCGAGGCCTATTACCACCTCAGCGGCTATCGCCTGGCGAAGGTGGTGGTTCCACAGCAGGATTTCGCCCATCAGGACGCCCTGCAGCTGGTGGTGCTCGAAGGCTGGCTGGGCAAGATCGAAGTGAACGGCAACCAGCGCTACAGCGATCAGCGCGTGATCGACGCGCTCAAGGCCGGCGGCATCGAGACCTCCAAGCCGTTCACCCTGGAAGACGTCGAACGTGCGCTGACCCGCCTGAACCGTCAGTCCGGCATCGAAGTCAGCTCGACCCTGCAACCGGGCAAGGAGCTGGGCTCCACCGACCTGCTGGTGAACGTGGAAGAGTCGCCGCGCATCCAGGGCGCCCTCGAAGCCAACAACTACGGCAACGACAACACCGGCGAATACCGGGTGATTCCCAGCCTGCAGTTCGCCAACCTCAGCGGTCGCGGCGACGAGCTGAACCTGCTGGCGATGCAGTCCATCGGCGAAGGCGACCTGCACTTCGAGTACGTCGACTACAGCACTCCGCTCAACGCCGTCGGCACCCACGCCCATGCGTACTACTCGCAGGGCAACGTCGACATCGGCAGCCAGTTCCGCATCCTCGAGATCGAAGGCGACAACACCAGCTGGGGCCTCGGCCTGTCGCAGGACTTCGTCCGCTCGGCGCGCACGATCTACACCGCAGGTGCCTGGCTGGAATACCAGGACCTCGACCAGTCGATGCTCGGCCAGAGCACCGCCGAGGACAAGATCCGCAAGCTGCGCTTCAGCTTCGGCCTGGACAACACCGACCTCTACGGTCGCACCCTGGCCAGCCTCGACCTGCACCAGGGCCTCGGCGAAGCGCTCGGCGGCATGGACGACAGCTCGTCGATGTCCAGTCGTGCCTACGCCCACGCGGACAACGACTTCACCAAGCTGAGCTTCGACCTGACCCGCCTGCAGCAGATCAATGCCCGCCTGCTGGTCATTCCGCGCCTCTACGGCCAGTACAGCGCCGATTCGCTGGTCTCCAGCGAGCAGTGGGCGATCGGTGGCTTCGGCTCGGTGGCCGGACATCCGGCGTCGGCCTACTCCGGCGACCACGGCGTCACCGCGAGTGTCGAGGGCCGCTACTCGCTGCTCTCGGACAGCGACCGTTATCAACTGACCTCGCGCCTGGAACACGGCCGCATCTGGATCAAGGACCCACTGCCCGAGCAGAACGACAGCGAAGACCTGACCGGTTTCAGCATCGGCCTGCTGGCCCGCCCGCTGAAGAGCGTCGACCTGCGTCTCGACTGGGGTCTCCCGGTCGGCGAGAAGACCGAGGACAGCTCCTACGTCTACGCCCAGGCGCGTTACCACTTCTGATCGACGGCACCCATTCGAAGGATAAGTACTCATGTCACGCACAACCAAAAGTCATCCGTCCGTACTGACCGCGCTGTCGATCGCCCTCATCGGTGCCGGCTACGCCTCGTTCTCCCACGCCGCGCCGAGCGGTGAAACCGTGGTATCCGGCAGCGTCACCATCGACCGCAGCACGCTGAACCAGACGCTGATCAACCAGACCAGCGCCAAGGCGATCATCAACTGGCAGCAGTTCGATATCGATACCAACGAACTGGTCAAATTCGCCCAGGGCAGCCGCGACGCCGTCGTCCTCAACCGCGTGCTCGGCAACCAGGTCTCGAACCTCAAGGGCGCCCTGCAGGCCAACGGCAACGTCTTCCTGATCAACCCCAACGGCATCGTCTTCGGCGCCAACGCGCAGATCGACGTGGCCGGCCTGCTGGCCTCCACCCTCGACGTGGACAACACCGCCTTCCTCAACGGCAGCACGCTGAACTTCAGCGGCAACGCGCTGGGTTCGATCAAGAACCAGGGCGAGATCAAGCTCAACGCCACCGACGGCTTCGTCTACCTGGTGGCGCCGAAGGTCGACAACGCCGGGCAGATCATCGGTTACGGCATGGCCAACGTCGGCCAGGTCACCGTTGCCGCGGGGAACCGCTTCAACGTCGACCTGCAGGGCAACAAGCTGATCAACTTCAACGTTTCCGCCGATGCACTGGGCGCCGCCACCAGCGACGCGGACGCCCTCGGCGTCAGCAACAGCGGCAGCATCAAGGCGCAGACCGTCGTGCTCGCCGGCAACAGCGCCAGCGGCCTGATGTCCTCGGTGGTGAACAACAGCGGCGTGATCGAGGCCACCGGCCTGGACATCAGCGCCGCCAGCATCCAGCAGGCGTCCAGCGGCAACATCAACGTCAGCGGCACCGCCAGCCTCACCGCCACCGACAGCCTGACCACCGCCACCGGCAGCAGCACCCGCGCCGCCACCCTGAACCTGGCCGTCACCGCCGACGGCGCCTCCATCGGTGCCGAAGAGAACGCCCTCAGCGTCGACGCCGACGTGCTCAACGCGCACGCCGTCAACGGCCACGTGCTGGTCACCGACGTCAACGGCGGCGTCGCCCTCGGCGAAGTCAGCACCGGCGACAAGAGCAACACCGAACAGCGCCGCGTGATCATCACCGCGCAGAACGGCAGCATCACCTCCGCCGACAGCAGCAAGGTGAACATCACCGGCTGGTCGACCACCCTGCGTTCCGACGGCGCCATCGGCAGCGATGCCCAGGCGCTCAACACCCAGGTCGACGTGTTCAACGCCTCGACCCAGAACGGCGGCATCAACGTCGACAACACGCTCGGCCAGTTGCTGGTCGGCAACGTCACCGCCCGCGAAACCGTGACCGTCAACGGCCAGAGCACCTCGCTCGGCGCCATCGGCGATGCCAACGGCAAGGTCACCCTGTCCAACGGCGCCGCCGGCAGCAAGAACGTCAGCATCCGTTCGCAGGACAGCGTGTTCCTCACCGACGCCGTCTCCGCCACCAAGGACCTGACCATCACCTCCACCGACGGCGGCGTGTTCAGCGCGGCCGACGCGGTCACCCTGACCGGCAAGACGCTGACCCTGAACGCCGGCAAGAACGTCGGCGACGCCAGCCGCGCGCTGAACATCCAGAGCGAGACGCTGAACGCCAGCGCCGCCGACGGTGGCGTCTACCTCACCGAAAGCAACGGCCTGACCATCGGCAACATCCTCGCCGGCGGCGCCGGCCACGACGTCGCCGTGCGCGTCGCCCAGGGCAACGTCGCCCTCGGCAGCATCGCCGCCACCGGTAAGGTGAGCCTGTCCGCCGACAACGGCGCGATCACCGACAACAACGGTAGCGCGATGAACCTCAGCGGCAGCGAACTGACGATCAGCGCCAACAACGCCATCGGCACCGCCGCCAACGCCCTGGAAACCTCCGCCGACGCCATCACCGCCAGCACCAAGGTGGCCCAGGCCGGCATCTACCTGGCAAACGACAAGGCCCTCAATGCCCTCAGCCTGAGCACGCCGAACGGCGACGTGCAGGTCGGCATCGGCAGCGGCTCGCTGAGCCACAACCACAGCACCAACGCCCTGGCCCTGACCGACGCCAGCGGCCTCGACCTGTCCTTCACCAACAGCGCCGCCGGCATCCTGGTCAACGGCCTGGCCCTGGGTGCGGGCAACAGCCTGAACCTGGTCGCCGCCGGCAACATCACCAAGGGCAGCGGCAGCATCCTGGCGAAGAACGTCAACCTCGACGCCAGCGGTAGCATCGGTGGCGCCAGCGCCCTGCTGACCAAGGCCGAAGCGCTGAACCTGATCAGCCGCAACGGCACCATCAACGTCGACAACCAGTCCGCCAGCCTGCTGAACCTGACCGCCAGCGCCACCGGCAGCAGCGGCGCGGTGACCGTCAAGCAGACCGGCGATCTTCAGGTCAAATCGGTACGCGCGACCAACGCCGTGGCCCTGACCGCAGGCGGCGCCATCAGCTCCGCCGCGAGCAACGGCGCACCGGCGGTGACCGCCGCCTCGCTGAGCCTCTACGGCAGCGAGATCGGTTCGGCCAGCAAGGCCTTCAACAGCAGCGTCAGCGGCCCCGTCGCACTGACCAGCACCGGCGACCTGTACGTCCAGAACACCGGCGCGATCAGCCTGCTGTCGGCCAGCGCCACCGGCCGGATGGTGCTGAACAACAGCGGCGACGTGGTGCTCGGCACCCTGGAAGCCGGCGACTCCATCGCCTTCAAGGTCAGCGGCAACGTCACCGACGGCAATGGCGACGACGCCAACTTCGTCACCAGCGGTCTCACCGTCAACGCCAAGTCGTTTGGCACAAGCGGCGACAAGCTCGAACTGCACGTCGACAGCCTGGTGATCGATACCGCCAACGGCGGCATCTACGCGCGTCAGACCGGCGGCCAGCCGCTGGCCCTGATCAGCGCCACCACCGGCGGCAGCGGCAGCCACGTGGCCATCGACGCCGACGGCGACATCAACCTCGGCACCATCAATGCCGGCGGCAACAACGTCAGCCTCAGCGCTGCCGGCGCCATCGAAGATGCGCGCAACGGCAACAGCGCGGCCAACGTCAGCGCGCGTTCGCTGGACATCCGCGCACCGGGCGGCATCGGCAACAACGGCGACCTGGCACTGGACGTCAGTTTCCTCTCCGCGGCGGGCGGCAGCGGCGGCGTCAAGGCCTCCAACGCCGGCGCCATCGCGGTGGACAGCACCACGCTGACCGGCAAGGGCCTGAGCGAAATCTCGATCATCGCCACCAGCATCACCGTGCTGAACAACAACGGCGGCATCATCACCATGGACGGTGGCAAGCTGAGCATGACCGCCACCAACGGCAACATCGTGTTCATCAACCAGAAGGACACCATCTACCTGCCGGGTGGCGGCAGCATCAGCCTGACCGCGCTCTCCAAGTCGGAACTGGATGGCTACAACGGCGTCATCGTGGCCGGCAACCTGAAGACCGACAACGGCGACATCAGCCTCGTCGCCCAGTCGAACATCACCATCGGCATGCTCGACGCCGGCACCGGCGGCAACGTCAAGGTGGAGTCGCGCAAGGGCATCATCCTCGACGGCAACGGCACCGCGGCGAACATCCGTGGCAACCACGTCAGCCTCAGCGCCAGCACCCCGGCGCTGCGCGACGCCGAACTGAGCCGCGACACCGCCATCGCTGACTACTCGGCGAAGGTGGCCGAGGCCGCCGCCAAACTGCTGCAACTGGAAATCCTCCAGCAGCAGCTCAAGAGCTACGAGGCGATGGTCACCAGCGCCACGCTGCAGGACCAGCTGGCCGCACTGAACGAGTACCTCACCCAGGTCGCGGTCAACACCCAGCAGGCCACCGTGGACACCATGTCGGCGAAAGTCGACGCGCTGAACACCGCGCTCAACGCCGCCACCGTGGTGCGTAACGCCGCCGCGGTGATCGCCGGTGCCGCACAGGCCGTGCCGTTCTCCGGTGACGCCGGTGCCGACGCCGCCTTCGCCGTGGTCGACCTGGTGATGTCCGCCGCCTCCCTGGCGCTGGACAGCTACGAGCGCTACACCCTGGCGCCGGCCCAGGACACCCTCACCGAGCTGAACAACCAGCTCGATGTGGCGCAGGCCGCGGTGAACACCGCCGCGACCAACCTGGTGACCACCACCACCATCCGCGACACCACCCAGACCTCCCGGGACATGGCGGACCTGGCGGTGTTCAAGGCCAACGTGGCGCGCGATGCCAGCGAGCAGGTACGCAAGCAGGCGGTCAGCGCCTACGACCTGAACAAGGACATCGACAGCTCGGCCGACAAGCCGCTGGGGATCATCGCCAACCGCCTCGACGTCAACCAGGGCGGCACGCTGAACACCAGCCTGTACCTCAACTCCACCGGCACCCTCGGCCTGGGCGACATCAACGTAGCCAGCGGCAAGCAGATCATCGCCAGCACGCTGGGCAACCTGAACGTCGTCGGCAACGTGAAGAGCGACACCTTCATCGGGTTGAAGGCCAGCGGCGCCATCCAGGGTGCCGGCGGCACGCTGATCGCCCCGGACCTGTCGCTGCTCGCCGGCAACGGCATCGGCACCCAGCAGGGCGTCGCCACGCGGACCGAGCGTCTCGCAGCGGCCGGCGGCCACGACGGCGTCTCGATCAGCAACGCCAACGGCGGCAAGCTGCTCACCGTTTCCACCCAGGGCGCGGTAAGCGGCGTCTCCGGCGACGGCGACATCAGCCTCGACACGGACGGCTCGCTGGTGCTGGCCAATGCGATCAGCGACACCGGCCTGAGCCACACCGTCAGCCTGACCGCCGGCGGCAGCATCCGCGGCACCCAGGCGGCCGGTCTGCTGGACGTTTCCGCCCAGGGCCTGCAGGCCATCGCCGGCAGCGGCATCGGCCAGTCCGGCGATGCGCTGCAGGTGAAGCTGGAAAGCCTCTACGCCAACGGCGGCACGGGTGGCATCTACGTCAACAACCAGGGCACCCAGACCCTGGAACTGACGCCCACCTACGCCTCGCTGTTCCGCAGCATGAACCTGGTGTCCTACCCGGCGCTCAAGGCCACCGGCGGCGCCATCCAGGTGACCACCGCGGGCGATCTGCAGGTGAACGGCGGCGTCAGCCACACCGGCACCGGCGATGTGACCCTGAACGCGGCGGGCGACATCCAGCAGAGCGCGGCGATCAGCACCAACAATGGCGCGATCACGCTGAATGCCAACGGTGACGTGCAGCAGGATGCGGCGATCAACACCACCAAGGGCAACATCGTCATCAAGTCCGGCGGCGACGTACACCAGGCCGCGGCGATCGCCAGCGGTGCCGGTAGCGTGGCGATCAACGCCGGCGGCGACATCGATCAGGACAGCACCATCAGCACCAAGGGCCGCGGCGCCATCGCCCTCGTCAGCGGCGGCTCCATCGACATGGGCAACCTGGCGAAAACCACCTCGGACAGCGGCAACATCAGCTACTCCGCGAAGGACCGCCTGAGCATCGGCCAGATCGAAACCAGCTCCGCACGCAGCGGTGGCACGGTGACCTTCATCGCGCCGCAGATCCTCGATGCCATGCCCGGCGTGGGCAACGTCAAGGGCTGGGTGGTGGACGTCAAATCGCCGAGCACCAGCTCGGGTCTGATCAAGGACCTGGTGGGTGATCTCGGAGGTGCGGCGCAGGTCAACCAGGACGATCGACTGATCGGCGGCAACCTCACCGAGGACACCCGTCGGGCGATGGACAACCTGGTGCACACCGCGCTGCAGCCACGCAACCCGATGAGCACCCTGCTCGTCGCCGGCCCGCTGAATGCAGGCGAAATCCAGCCCGCCACCGGCTTCGAAGAGGACGGTAACGGCAACCTGGTGTTCGAAGCGAAGTAACCAGTACTGCAGGACCAGAGGCCGCCGGGGCAACCCGGCGGCCTTTTTCATGGGCGAAGGAATCTCGCCGCAAACGCCCACGCGCATCAGCCGCGCGCCCTTCTCGTGCAGAAGGCTCGGCGCCGGATCGCTGGATACGCGCCGCCGTGCGCCTCGCCCCCAGCTTCTGCACCGCTCAAAAAGCGCCCTGTTTCGCGTACCCTGTCCGCTGCGCCCAGGCATGCAGAGCACGGGCGTGCGGCCGCTGGGCGTGCCCCGCCGGCACTTATCCGATTGGAAAGGAGTCCGATGATGACCACACTCGCCTGGCTGTCCTGGCATGCGCTGACCGCGACGTTCTGGCTATGGATTCTCTGCTGGGGCGGTGCTCGCGTCGTCGAAGGCTGGACATCGTTCTGGCTGATCCACTGGATGGCGCCGAGCTGGAACGCCGAGCAGATCAGGCTCTATGCGCTGTGCATCCTGGTGTTCCAGGCCATATGGTTTCTCATCGGTCTGTTCAAGCCGGAACTGCGCCTATTCATCTAGGCCCCGGCGCCAGGCGACAGGCGCGACGAATACGCCACCGGCGGCCACAACGCCGCCCTCACCGATCAGGAGAATCGCATGGAGTACCACAAGCTCGGCCGCACCGGCCTCGACGTATCGCGGCTGTGCCTCGGCTGCATGACCTACGGCGTGCCCGACCGCGGCAGCCACCCCTGGACGCTCGACGAGGCGCAGAGCCGGCCGCTGATCCGCCAGGCCGTGGAGGCCGGGATCAACTTCTTCGACACCGCCAACATCTACTCGGACGGCACCTCGGAGGAGATCGTCGGCCGCGCGCTGAAGGAATTCACCCGCCGCGAAGAAGTGGTGATCGCCACCAAGGTCAACGGCCGCATGCACGCCGGCCCGAATGGCGCCGGGTTGAGCCGCAAGGCGATCATGCAGGAGATCGATAACTCGCTGCGCCGCCTGGGCACCGACTACGTCGACCTCTACCAAATCCACCGCTTCGACTATCAGGTGCCGATCGAGGAAACCCTGGAGGCGCTGCATGACGTGGTGAAGGCCGGCAAGGCCCGCTACATCGGGGCCTCGTCGATGTACGCCTGGCAGTTCGCCTCGATGCTGCACGTCGCCCGCGCCAATGGCTGGACCCGTTTCGCCACCATGCAGAATTACCTCAACCTGCTCTACCGCGAGGAAGAGCGCGAGATGCTGCCGCTGTGCCGGGCCGAGGGCATCGGTGTGATTCCGTGGAGCCCGATGGCGCGTGGCCGCCTCACGCGGCCATGGAACGAGACCAGCGAGCGCGCGGAAAGCGACCAGTTCGGCAAGTCGCTCTACGCCCATACCGCCGAGGCCGACCGCAAGGTGATCGAGGCGGTGGCGGCGGTCGCCGCGGCGCGCGGCGTACCCCCTGCGCAGGTGGCGCTGGCCTGGGTACTGGCAAAGCCCGGCGTCAGCGCCCCGATCATCGGCGCCTCGAAACCTCACCACCTCCCCGATGCGCTGGCCGCCCTGCAGCTGACGCTGAGCGAAGAAGAAATCGCCCAGCTCGAGGCGCCCTACGTGCCGCACGCCGTGGTCGGTTTCTCCTAATCGGCGAATCGGTCCGCTGCCGGGACCGTGCAACACCCGGCAGCGTCGACGAATAACCCTCACCGCTGAAGCCTTCGCCTGGTCGGGCGCCTTGAATCAGGGCGCCACGCCCGCGGGTCGCGAGGCTTCGCCCGCCAGCCAGTCGACGAAACCCGCGTACAGCTGAGCCGGATCGGCCTGGCGCGGGTAGATCGCCACGTAGCCTGTGCGCGGAACACGGATGTCCGGCAGCGGCATCATCAGGTTGCCGCGGGCGATGTCGATCTCCAGCATCGGCATCGGGCCGATGCCGATCCCCAGCCCATCCTCCAGCGCCTGGCGGGTCACGAAGAAGTGATCGAAGGTCTGCCGTGGCAACCCCGCCAGGTGCTGGAGCCCGGCCGCCTCCAGCCAGTTGTCCCAGTCGCCGGCCCTGGTCTCGCTGGCGAGCAGGTTGTGCCCCTCGATGTCGCCCGGCGCGTGGATCGGTCGCCGGGCAAAGAGCGCAGGGCTCATGATCAGCGTGTCGACGTCATCCAGCAGCGGCACGACGTGGTGTTGCGGCCAGAGGTCGTTCCGAGCGACGCCCCGCCGAATCGCCACGTCGACACCGCCGCGCATGTCCTCGACCACGCATGAAACGGTGGTGACGACGACTTCGACGTCTGGATGCTCGGCGTGGTAACGCTGCAGCCGGGGGATCAGCCAACGCATTGCCAGGCTGGTCGGAGCGCTGACCCGGAGTATCCGGCGCACCCCCGGCCGGCCGCAGGCACCCGCGGCGACCGCCAGGCGATCGAACGACAGGCCGACCTCCGCAGCGAAGGCGCGGGCCATCGGCGTGGCGACCATGCGGCGGCCTTCCTTGGTGAAGAGCTTTTCGCCCAACCAGCTTTCCAGCGTGGCGATCTGCTGGCTCACCGCGCCATGGGTGACACCGAGTTGCAGGGCCGCGTCGGCGTAGCTGCCCGTGCGAACGGCGGCTTCGAATGCGCGCAGCGCATTGAGGGGTGGGAGGCGGCGCATCTTTATTCCTTTAGAAAATCTAAAACTTATAGGTAAGAAGATATCGATTTTCAATTTTTTCTATCATATTTACCCTGATTGCATGAAGACGTCACTCAATCTCCGTGCAGCATCGACTTCATCCGCCGCCACGACGTCCAGGTCCCGCAGCCTGCTGGCCGCGTGCCTGACCCATGCGCTGCATGACGGTTACACGGACGGCCTCTATGCCTTCCTGCCGGTGTGGCAGGCACAGTTAGGCCTCTCCTACGCGGCGCTGGCCATGGTTCGCGCGCTCTACTACGGGACGATGGGCGGATTGCAGATTCCGGCCGACCGCGTGCTGCGCAACTGGTCGTCGCGGGCGACGCTGATTCTCTCGACCCTGCTGGCGTCGGCCGGCCTGCTTCTGATGGCGCTGCCGCTCGGCTTCGCCGGCCTGTGCGTCGGGCTGGTCGTGGCCGGTGTCGGGTCGAGCATCCAGCACCCGAGGGGCTCCATGCTGGTCACCGATACCTATGGCGCCGATTCACGATGGCCGCTGGGCATCTACAACTTCTCGGGCGATCTCGGAAAGGCGGTGCTGCCGGCGGTGGTCGCGCTGCTGCTGCCGCTTCTGGCATGGCGGCCGGTGCTGGCGTTGATGGCGGTGCTGGGCGTCGCGCTGGTGATCGCCCTGCTGGCCCTGGCACCCAATACGCGCGCGGCCCGCCATGCGCCCGCGCAGGCCAGGGCCGGGCGCAGCCGTGGTGGCTTCGGCATCCTGACGACGATAGGCGCGCTCGATACCGCCACACGCATGGGCTACCTGCTGTTCCTGCCCTTCCTGATCCATGCCCGCGGCGGCGACTCGCCGACGGTGGGCCTGGCGCTGGCGTTGCTGTTCCTCGGCGGCGCCTTCGGCAAATTCACCTTCAGCTGGCTCGGTGAGCAGGTAGGTGTCACCAGGTGCGTGGCGCTGGCCGAGACGGTCACGGCGCTGCTGATCATCGGGACGCTGTTCACCCCGCTGATCCCGACGCTCCTCCTGCTGCCGCTGCTGGGGATCGTGCTGAACGGCACCTCGTCGGTCCTCTACGGCACCGTCCCCGAGCTGTCCGATGGGGACACCGGGCGTGCCTTCGCCGTCTTCTACACCAGCGTGATCGGCTCCGGCGGCGTTGCACCGATCCTCTACGGCGCCATCGCCGATCACAGCAGCCAGACGGTCGGCCTGCTGGCCACCGCGGCAACCGCCGCCGCTGTCGTACCGCTGGTGCTTATCCTGAGCCGTTTCATTCCACAGCCCTCACGCGAAGGTGAATAAATGGAAAAGACCTCGGACACTCCTGTCATCCTGATTACCGGCGGAAGCCGTGGCGTAGGCGCGGCGACGGCCCGCCTCGCCGCCGAAAAGGGCTACGACGTCGCCATCAGTTACGCGTCCAACGAGGCCGCCGCCCTGGCCGTGGTGGCCGCTGTCGAAGCGGCGGGCCGCCAGGCGCTGGCGGTGCGCGCGGACAGCGCCGACCCCGCGCAGGTGACCGAACTGTTCGAGCGCATCGACCGGCGCTTCGGGCGCCTCGACGTGCTGGTGAACAACGCCGGCATCATCGCCAGGCAGTCCCGCCTGGAAGACCTCGGATTCGAGCGGATGCAGCGCATCTTCGCGGTCAATGCGATCGGCCCGATGCTCTGTGCGCAGCAGGCCGCCAGGCGCATGTCCCATCGCCACGGCGGACCGGGCGGCGTGGTGATCAACGTTTCATCGGCAGCGGCCAGGCTCGGCAGCCCGAACGAGTATGTCGACTACGCGGCCTCGAAGGGCGCGCTGGAGACCTTCACGATCGGCTTCGCCAAGGAGGTCGCACGGGAGGGAATCCGGGTCAACTGCGTCCGGCCGGGACACATCTACACCGAGATGCATGCCAGCGGCGGCGAACCCGGAAGGGTTGATCGCATCAAGGACAGCATCCCGATGGGACGCGGTGGCCAACCCGAAGAAGTGGCCCGCGCGATCCTCTGGCTGGCAAGCGCCGAAGCCTCCTTCGTGACGGGGACCTTCCTCGACGCCACCGGGGGCAAGTAGGCAGCGGCGTCGAGCCTTCGTCCCGCCCGCCAGGGCAAGCCGGCCAGCGCGCCAGCCCGGGTCAAGCGCCGTTTCGCATCACGCCTTCGACGAACTCGGCGAACGATCGGGCCTTGGCCGTGGCCAGGCGCCCGGTCGGGAAGACCGCCCACAGGTCGATGTCGGGAAGCGACCAGTTCTCCAGCAGCCGCAGTACCCGGCCATCGGCCAGTTCCGGCGCGAACATCCAGTCCGACGCGATGGCGAGGCCCAGGTCGGCAAGCACCGCCGCGCGGATGCCTTCGGCGGCGCTGAAACGCGCCCGGCCGCGCACCAGCACCGAGACTTCCGCGCCCTCGCGGGTGAAGTTCCACACATTGCCCGACTGACTGAACAGCACCGTTTCGTGATCGGCGAGGTCGGCGGGAACCCGCGGCACACCGGCTCGCGCGAGGTATCCGGTGGTGGCGAACACCGAGCGCGGCGAGGACGCCAGCTTGCGCGCAACGACGGCCGAGTCGGCCAATGCGCCCATCCGCAACGAGACGTCGATGCCTTCGGCGATCAGGTCGATCGTGCGGTCGTCCAGCACCACGTCCACCTCGAGATCAGGGTGCGCAGCGAGGAAGCGCGGCAAATGCGGGATGACGTGCAGGCGCGCGAAGGTGGGCGCCGCCGAAATGCGCAGCCGCCCGGAGAGACCGGTGCCCGCGCCGCGTGCGGCCAGTTCGGCCTCGTCCGCCTCCTGGATGGCGACCCGCGCGCGCTCGTAGAAGCGCACGCCGGCTTCCGTCGGCGTCAGCCCGTGGGTGGAGCGCAGAAGCAGCTTCACGCCCAGCCGCTGTTCCAGTTGCGCGACGGTCTTCGATACCGCCGGCTGCCCGACCTCCAGCACGCGGGCAGCGGCGGAGAAGGAGCCGGCCTCTACGACCCGCACGAACGCGGTCATCGCCAGCAAACGGTCCATTTCATTCCTTAAGGGAATAGGCGTTATCGCCTCATCATATCTGCCATTCCAGTCAGCGGACATCCAGAATCTCGATCACGGTATCTGGCGCTCCTGCCGAAACACCCTCACCTTGATAAAGGATTCCAGCATGCCCCGCTTCGACACTTACCAGAACGCCTATCCCAACGCCCGCCTGACCCGCTCCGCCGAAGGCGTGCTCGAAATCGCCCTGCACACCGAAGGCGGCAAGCTGGTCTTCGACGGCCACACCCATGAGCAGTTCGTCGACCTCTTCCACGACGTCGGCAGCGATCCCGACAACCGCGTGGTGATCCTCACCGGCAGCGGCGATGCCTTCATGGATGCGATCAGCCCCGAAGGCTTCGACTTCTTCACCCCGCGCGGCTACGACAAGATCTTCCGCGAGGGCAAGAAGGTGCTGATGAACCTCCTCGACATCGAGGTGCCGCTGATCGCCGCGCTCAACGGCCCGGTGCTGCTGCATTCGGAGTACGCACTGCTGGCCGACATCGTGCTGGCCACGCCGCAAACGGTGTTCCAGGACAAGCCGCATTTCGACTTCGGCATCGTCCCCGGCGACGGCGTCAACCTGCTGTGGCCGGAGGTCATCGGCAGCGTGCGCGGCCGCTACTTCATCCTGACCCGCCAGCAGCTCGATGCGCAGACCGCCAAGGACTGGGGCGCGGTGAACGAGATCGTGCCCGCCGACCGCCTGCTGGCGCGCGCCCATGAGATCGCCGGCGAACTGGCGAAGCTGCCGCCGCTGACCAGCCGCTACACCCGTATCGCCCTGACCCAGAAGCTGCGCCGGATCGTCGACGAAGGCGCCGGCTACGGCCTGGCGCTGGAGGGCATCAGCGCCGCCGAAGTGGCGCAGTCGATGAATCCGTCCGCCTGATCGTCACGGCAGGCGGACCTCGCCGCGGACCGCCTGCCGCTCCCCGTCCTTTTCCCGGAGAACGCCCCATGTCACTGCAAGACAGACTCGATGCCTTCAAGGCCGACTTCCATGCCGGCAAGCCGCCGTACAACGTGCCGCCCTCGGTCATCGACACCATGCAGCGCGCCACCGCCGAACTGATCGCCTCGGGCGCGGCGCAGAAGGCCCTGAAGGCGGGCAACCCGGCGCCCTCCTTCACCCTCGACGACCCGGACGGCCATCCCGTGTCGTCCGCCGACCTGCTGCGCGAAGGCCCGCTGGTGGTCACCTTCTACCGCGGCGTCTGGTGCCCCTACTGCAATCTGGAACTGCAGGCGCTGCAAGCCGCGCTGCCGGACATCCGCGCCGCAGGCGCCCGCGTGCTGGCCATCTCGCCGCAGGTGGCCGCCAACAGCCGCAAGTCGGTGCGCCAGAACGCCCTGGAATTCCCGATCCTGTCGGACCCGCACAACGACGTGGCCGCCGCGTTCGGTCTGCGCTTCGAGCTGCAGGATTATCTGGTCGAACTCTACAAGTCGTTGAAGAATGACCTGCCTGCGTTCAACGGGGATCCGAGCTGGACGCTGCCGATGCCGGCGCGCTACGTGATCGCACCGGACGGCACCATCGTCTATGCCGAGGTAAACCCCGACTACACGCGCCGCCCCGATCCGGCGGAAATGCTGCCGGCCATCCGCAAGGCCGCGCTCTGAATCACCCAATGCCGCTCGCCACGGGCGAGCGCGAAGGAGCACTCATGTCCCGTACCTTTCTCGTCACCGGTGCCAGCAAGGGCATCGGCCTTGCACTCTCGACGCGGCTCGCCGCCGCCGGCCACCACGTCGTCGGCCTCGCGCGCAACACGCCGGCGAGTTTTCCCGGCACCTTCGTCGCCGTCGACCTCGGCGATGACGATGCCACCCGCGCCGCGCTGAACGACATCGCCCAGCGCTTCTCGCTCGACGGCGTGGTGAACAACGTCGGCCTGGTCAATCCCGCGGCGCTGGCGGAGGTGGCCCTGCCCGCGCTGGACGACGTCATGCGCGTCAACCTGCACTCCGCGTTGCTGGCTACCCAGGCCGCATTGCCCGGCATGCAGGCGCGCGGCTGGGGCCGCATCGTCAACATCTCCAGCCTGACCGTGCTCGGCATGCCCCAGCGCACGGCTTACGCGGCGGCGAAGGCCGCATTGGTGAGCTTCACCCGCAGTTGGGGACTGGAGCTGGCCGGTAGCGGCATCACGGTCAACGCCGTGGCACCCGGCCCGACCGAAACCGAACTGTTCCGCGCCAACAACCCGCCGGGCAGCGAAGGTGAGCGGCGCTACCTGTCGGGCGTACCGATGGGACGCTTCGGCAAGCCGGACGAGATCGCCGCGACCATCGCCTTCCTGCTGTCGGACGACGCGGCCTTCATGACCGGGCAGACGCTGCACGTCGATGGCGGCGCGTCTCTCGGACGCGCCGCGTTCTGATGCAAAGCGACACGGCGTGTCCGTGAAGCGTCGCGCAGAAGCACGGTGCCCTGCCGCGATGGTCGGGCGCCGCGAAAGCCCACTCGATCGGCGACAGGCCTCACAACCCCATGGTCGGTCAGCGAGCCGACTCGATCGCTGAAAGCCTTCAGAGCCTGTTGGATCAACGTCCTTGCATCGATTGCGGTGAACCTGGCCGGCACTGAAAGCGCCAGCCGTACGTATCAGGCAGCTCGATAATCACAGCGGCCCTCGCCCGAAAGATCCGGACGAAGGATTCGCCCTCGTCAGCCTGTGGCGGCTGTTGCTACAGCGTGGGAACGGTGCCGCCGTCGATCCGGTACTCGGCCCCTGCGATCGAAGCGGATCGTGGGGACGCCAGGAAGGCGATTAAATCGGCAACCTCGTCGGGTTTGGTGGGTCGGCCCACGGGAATTCCGCCCAGCCAATCCATCACGATTTTCTTGCCACCCTCGTAGTCCGTTCCCGCCTCCGCGCCCATCCGCTCCGCGAACGCGACGGACGCTTCGGTCTCGATCCAGCCCGGTGCAACGCTCAACACGCGAATGCCTTTGGGCGTAACTTCGCGTGCCAGCGCCTTGCTGTAGGTGGTGAGGGCGCCCTTGGCCGCGGCGTAGGCGGTGGTGGACTCGGGCAGAGGCAACACGCGCTGGATCGAACTGACGTGGATGATGACGCCGGAGCCTTGCGCCAGCATCGAGGGCAGCAGCGCACGATCCAGGCGTACGGCGGGCATCAAATTCAGATTCAGCTCGGCGAACCAGTGTTCATCACTGATCGCAGCGAAACCGCCCCCTGGAGTGTTCGAACCGCCCAGCACGTTGATCAGGATGTCGACGCCGCCCCACGCCTGCAGGACGGCCTGGGCAAGGTGTTGGGTTCCCTCCGCCGTCGACAGGTCGGCAGCCACGTAGGTAACCCCCTCCACCGGTTGCGCTGGCACAGTGCGCGCGGAGGTCATCACCCGAGCGCCGGCCTCCGCAAGGGTCTTCACGACTGCAGCGCCAAGGCCCAGCGTGCCGCCGGTAACCACTGCACGCAGGCCGGTCAGACGAAGGTCGAAGCTCATACCGTGACCTCCAGCGAGGCGATCAGGCCGCGTTCCAGGCGAAAACGGTAAGACAGCACGATCGGGCTGCCAGGGAAGTTGCCGCTACAGTTGGCGCGGACGAGCTGGACTCCATCCTCCCTCTCGATGGCGAACGGCACGCTGGTCGCGCTGTACTTGGCCGATGCCTCGGCCATGAAGACCTTGATCGCGTCGATGCCCGTGTAGGTGTGGCCGTCATCCTTCATAACGGCCTGGGCCGTGAAGCACTGCCCCAGGGCTTCAGCGTCGTGTTCGGCCGCGAAGTACGCGGCAATCGGCTCGGGAAGGGTCAGGGCATTCATGTTTTGGCTCCATGGGGTCAGTGAGGGCCTCAGGATGCGCGCCGACGTGAAGTCAGTGAATGCCCTAGAATCTGGATAGGTTGTTTAGGAAAAAATACATAATGCGTGGATCCGACTTCGCCGAGCTGAAGGCCTTCGTCGCCATCGTGGAGCGCCAGAGCTTTGCCCGAGCTGCCGAGCATCTGGGCCTGTCGCCTTCGGCACTCAGCCAGACCATCCGTCAGCTCGAAGGCCGCATCGGGGCTCGCCTGCTGAATCGCACGACGCGAAGCGTGGCCCCCTCGGCCAGTGGCGAACTGCTGTACAAGCGCATCGCTCCGCTGTTTCGGGAGATGGCTGCAGCAGTCGCCGAGGCCAGCGAAGCGACGGGACAGATGAGCGGCACGCTGCGCATCAACACGCTGGGGATCGCAGCGAGAACCCTCATTGCGCCGCGGCTTTCACGCTTCCACCACGAACACCCCGATGTGGTTCTCGACATCGTGGTCGACGACGCGCTTTCCGATATCGTCGCGGGCCGCTTCGACGCGGGCATCCGCGTCGGTGGCCAGCTCGAGAAGGACATGGTTGCCGTCCGCCTCACGCCGGACCTGAACATGGTCGCCGTGGCGTCGCCGGACTACCTCGCGCGTCGAGGAACACCCAAGTCGCCTGCCGATCTGCATGGCCATGCCTGCATCAACTGGCGGCTGCAAATGGATGGCAGGCACTACCGCTGGGAGTTCGAGAAACGAGGGCAACGACTCGAAGTGGCGGTGGACGGCCCCGTCGTCACCAATCACGCCGACATCGGCATCGCGGCCGCGCTGAACGGGCTCGGCATCGCCTATCACTTCGAGCGGGATGGCGTGGGCGAACTCCTGGCCCAGGGACGGCTGGTACAGGTCCTGGCGGACTGGTCGATTTCACGCCCGGGGCTGTTCCTCTACTACCCGAGCAGGCAGCATCGACCCGCCCTGCTCGGCGCGTTCATCGACTGCCTGCTGGATCTCTAGGCCCTGAGAAGAACCGGGGATTGAGCGTGGCATGGCATCGGATGCAGTAGTCCCCCGTGCCACGCCATAAAAAACCATGCTTGGCGATGCAGAACGCTACCTGAACTTGCCAGACCCAAAACGCCAAAAGCCCGCGATTTACGCGGGCTTCAGGGCTTTTTACCAGATCGTGCCGGGCAGTGCCGGACGCGGGATCATTCCCACTCGATGGTCGCTGGCGGCTTGCTCGAGACGTCGTAGGTGACCCGCGAGATGCCGTCGATCTCGTTGATGATGCGGCCGCTGACGGTTTCCAGCAGTTCGTAGGGCAGGTGCGCCCAGCGGGCGGTCATGAAGTCGATGGTTTCCACCGCGCGCAACGCGACGACCCAGGCGTAGCGGCGACCGTCGCCGACCACGCCGACCGATTTCACGGGCTGGAACACCACGAAGGCCTGGCTGACCTTGTGATACCAGTCGGCCTTGCGCAGCTCTTCGATGAAGATGTGGTCGGCGCGGCGCAGCAGGTCGGCGTATTCCTTCTTCACTTCGCCGAGGATGCGCACGCCCAGGCCCGGACCGGGGAACGGGTGCCGGTAGACCATGTCGTAGGGCAGGCCGAGTTCCAGGCCGAGGCGACGCACTTCGTCCTTGAACAGTTCGCGCAGCGGCTCGACCAGCTTGAGGTTCATCTCTTCCGGCAGGCCACCCACGTTGTGGTGCGACTTGATCACGTGGGCCTTGCCGCTCTTGGCGCCCGCCGACTCGATCACGTCGGGGTAGATGGTGCCCTGGGCCAGGTACTTGATGTTGTGCAGCTTGCTCGACTCGGCATCGAACACGTCGATGAAGGTGCGGCCGATGATCTTGCGCTTCTTCTCCGGGTCGGCTTCACCGGCGAGGTTGGCGAGGAACTGGTCCTCGGCGTTGGCGCGGATCACCTTGACGCCCATGTTCTCGGCGAACATGGCCATCACCTGCTCGCCTTCGTGCAGGCGCAGCAGGCCGTTGTCGACGAACACGCAGGTCAGCTGGTCGCCGATGGCCTTGTGCAGCAGCGCGGCGACCACCGAGGAGTCGACCCCGCCGGACAGGCCGAGCAGCACGTTGTCGGTGCCGACCTGGGCGCGCACCTGGGCGATGGCGTCCTCGGCGATCTTCGACGGCGTCCACAGCGCCTCGCACTCGCAGATGTCGAGGATGAAGCGCGACAGGATGCGACCGCCCTGCTTGGTGTGGGTCACTTCCGGGTGGAACTGCACGCCGTAGTAACGGCGCTCGTCGCTGAACATGCCGGCGATAGGGCAACTCGGGGTACTGGCCAGGATGTGGAAGTCTTCCGGCATCCGGGTGACCTTGTCACCGTGGCTCATCCACACATCGAGACCGAGCACGCCATCGGCGTCGACGTGGTCTTCGATGCCGTCCAGCAGGCGGCTCTTGCCGACCACGTCGACGCGCGCATAGCCGAATTCACGCAGGTCGGAACCCTCGACCTTGCCGCCCATCTGCTCGGCCATGGTCTGCATGCCGTAGCAGATACCGAATACCGGCACGCCGAGGTCGAACACCGCCTGCGGGCAGCGCGGGCTGTCGGCCTCGTGCACCGACTCCGGCCCGCCGGCGAGGATCACGCCCCTGGGCGCGAATTCACGGATCGCCTCATCGTCCATGTCGAACGGATGAAGTTCGCAGTACACGCCGATTTCGCGCACGCGACGGGCGATCAGCTGGGTGTACTGCGAGCCGAAGTCGAGGATCAGGATGCGGTGAGCGTGAATGTCGAGGGACATGATTCGGTCTCGCTTGAAAGGGTTCGGAAACAGTCTTGATTCAGAAACAACACGGGGCTGAATGGAACAGCCCCGTGCTTTCAGCCTTTTCTCGAAGCGATTGCCGCGCCGCGAAGCCGAAAGAGGACGCGCGGCGGCGGCAAATCGATTTCAACCTACCCGGTAGTTCGGCGCTTCCTTGGTGATCTGCACGTCGTGCACGTGCGACTCGGCCATGCCGGCGCCGGTGATGCGCACGAACTCCGGCTTGGTGCGCATCTCTTCGATGTCGGCGCTGCCGGTGTAACCCATGGACGCACGCAGGCCGCCCATCAGCTGGTGGATGATCGCGCTCAGCGGGCCCTTATACGGCACCCGGCCTTCGATGCCTTCAGGGACCAGCTTCTCGGCGCCGGCGGAGGAATCCTGGAAGTAGCGGTCCGAGGAACCCTGGGCCTGGGACATGGCGCCCAGCGAGCCCATGCCGCGGTAGGCCTTGTAAGAGCGGCCCTGGAACAGCTCGACTTCGCCCGGCGCTTCTTCGGTGCCGGCGAACATCGAGCCCATCATCACGCAGTTGGCACCGGCGACGATGGCCTTGGACAGGTCGCCGGAGAAGCGGATGCCACCGTCGGCGATCAGCGGAACGCCGGTGCCTTCGAGGGCCGCAGCGACGTTGGAGACGGCGCTGATCTGCGGTACGCCGATGCCGGTGACGATCCGCGTGGTGCAGATCGAGCCCGGGCCGATGCCGACCTTGACGGCATCCGCGCCGGCTTCAGCGAGGGCCTTGGCGGCGGCGCCGGTGGCGATGTTGCCGCCGATCACCTGGACCTGCGGGTAGGTCTGCTTGACCCAGCGCACGCGCTCGATCACGCCCTTGGAATGGCCGTGGGCGGTGTCCACCACCACCACGTCGACGCCGGCGGCGACCAGTGCGGCGACGCGCTCGGCGGTATCGGCACCGGTGCCGACCGCGGCGCCGACGCGCAGGCTGCCGGCGTCGTCCTTGCTGGCGAACGGGTAGGCCTTGGCTTTCTCGATGTCCTTGACGGTCATCATGCCCTTGAGGGCGAAGGCTTCATCGACGATCAGCACCTTCTCGATGCGATGCTTGTGCAGCAGCTCGCGCACAGTGTTCTTGTCGGCGCCTTCGCGCACCGTGACCAGGCGTTCCTTGGGCGTCATCACTTCACGGACGCGGGCGTCCATGCGGTTCTCGAAACGCACGTCACGCGAGGTGACGATGCCGACCAGATCGCCATCGGACAGCACCGGCACGCCGGAGATGTTGTGCATGCGGGTCAGCTCGAACAGGTCGCGCACGCTGGCGTCGGCCTCGATGGTGATCGGGTCCTTCACCACGCCGGCCTCGAAGCGCTTGACCTTGCGGACTTCGCCGGCCTGCTGCTCGATGCTCATGTTCTTGTGGATGATGCCGATGCCGCCTTCCTGGGCCATGGCGATGGCCAGGCGCGATTCGGTGACGGTGTCCATGGCCGCGGAGATCAGCGGGATGTTCAGCTCGATACCACGGGTCAGACGGGTCTTGAGGCTGACATCTTTCGGCAAAACCTCGGAATAACCGGGGATCAGGAGGACATCGTCGAAAGTCAGGGCTTCTTGGCTGATGCGCAGCATGGCGGGGGCTCCCAGGCGGGAAAAAGGAAGCGCGGCATTATACCTAGCCGCACGCGGCGTCTCAATGCGATTTCGCGGGCGGTTGCGGCGATGCGGAACGTCCCCCGACCCTTGGCGGCGATCGATCAACCCCGCACGCACACCCCGAAGGCGGATTACCGCGAAAAGACCTCCAGCCTGGGCCGAGCGCCGGCTTCCGTCAGGCCAGGCCGAGCCGCTGCAGGATCGCCCCGGCGAATGCCTGCGGTTGTTCCTGGGGAATGTTGTGGCCGCAGTCGGCGATCGCCTCGTAGTGGTAGGCGGCGCCGAAATGCGCGGCCTCCAGCGCGCCGCCGCGCAAGCTGGAAACACCGTCGTCGCCACCGGCCAGCACCGTGGTCGGCACCTCGATGCGCGGCTGCGCCTGCAAGGCCCGCTCGCTGTCCTCGTAGGCCGGGTCGCCCTCCGCCAGACCGTAGCGGTGGCGGTAGGAATGGATCACCACCTCGACGAAATCCGGGTTGTCGAAGGCCGCCGCGCTGCGCTCGAAGGTGGCCGCATCGAAGCGCCAGGTCGGCGACCACAGCTCCCAGAGCAGTCGGCACAGCGCCTGGCGATTGGCCGCAAGGCCGGCGCGGCCGCGTTCGCTGTGGAAGTAGTACTGGTACCAGTAGCGCCACTCGGCCTGTGGATCGGCAGGTTGCGACGCGGCGGCGATGTCCTGGATCGGATAGCCGTCGGCGATCACCAGCGCGGCCACCCGTTGCGGCCAGAGCGCGGCGACGATCCCCGCGGCGCGCCCACCCCAGTCGTAGCCGGCGAGCAGCGCGCGGGAAATGCCCAGCGCATCGAGGAACGCCAGCAGGTCGTGGCCGAGCGCCGCCTGCTGCCCGGAGCGCGGGGTGTGTCGGGAGACGAAACGCGTCGGTCCGTAGCCACGCAGGTAGGGCACCAGCACCCGGCAGCCATGCCCGGCGAGGACCGGCGCGACCTCGTCGTAGGCGTGGATGTCGTAGGGGAAGCCGTGCAGCAGCACCACGGGCGTGCCCTGCTCCGGGCCGTGCGCCTCGTAGGCGACGTCCAGAACCCCGGCGCGGACGGTAGCGGTCATGCGGCGCTCCTGCTGTTCGAGTGACTTCTCAGTAGAAGCGCCCGGCAGGATTCGGTTCCCCTCAGCCGTCGACCCGCACCAGCGCCACCGGAAAGCCGAGCCGCTCGCCGAACTGCTCGAGGAAACCGGGACGAAATTGCGCCTCGGCCCAGCCGTTGAAGATGAAGCCCAGGTTGGAAAACGCGCACGGCTGGAGGAACAGGAAGTTGTTGATCTCGTCCTCGTAATGGCATTCCGGACAGGTGAAATGGTCGGTCTCGCCGGGCATCCACTCGTCCAGCGAGTCGAACAGCGCCTCGCCGATTTCCTGGCGGCATTCCGGGCAGCCGGCCTCCTCCCTGAAGCCACGGGTCGGCGTATAGATGCAGCGCCGGGTGACGACTTCCAGGCCGTTTGCCGGCAGGCCGAACGGCAGCCGCTCGGGATGCTCGACCACCCGCCGCGCGCCCTCGCCGATGGCATAGGCCATGCGCGCGCCACCCAGCCCGCAGGTGGTCGGCAGCTCGGCCACCACGTCCAGGCGGACCAGCCAGCGCAAAATCGCCCAGGCCTTCGTCTCGTGACCGGGAAAGGTGGAAATACGCGGGACGATGATCGCCTGGTTGTCGCTCATGAACGGGCTCGGCTGGGCACGACGGGGCGAAACTATATCACCCGGGCCCTCCGCATCCGTCCGCCGGGAGTTTCTGCGCGGCGGCCGTGGCGCTTATCATGCCGGCATGCGCAAAGACTCCTTCGAACGACTCGGCCTCGACCGCGACATCCTCACCGTCACCCAACTCAACGGCCGCGCGCGGCTGCTGCTGGAGGACGTGTTCGCCCAGGTCTGGGTCGAGGGCGAGATTTCCAACCTCGCCAAACCGGCCTCCGGGCACCTCTATTTCACCCTCAAGGACAGCACCGCCCAGGTGCGTTGCGCGCTGTTCCGGCAGAACGCCCTGCGCGTGCGCCAGGCCCTGCGCGACGGCCTGGCGGTACGCGTGCGCGGCAAGGTCTCGCTGTTCGAGGGGCGCGGCGACTATCAGTTGATCCTCGACTCCGTCGAGCCCGCCGGCGACGGCGCGCTGCGCCTGGCCTTCGAGGCGCTGAAAGGCAAGCTCGGCGACGAGGGCTTGTTCGCCGCCGAACGCAAGGTCGCCCTGCCCGCCCACCCGCAACGCATCGGCATCGTCAGTTCGCCGACCGGCGCGGTGATCCGCGACATCATCAGCGTGTTCCGCCGCCGCGCGCCGCAGGTCGCCTTGACCCTGGTGCCCACCGCCGTGCAGGGGCGAGAGGCCACGGCGCAGATCGTGCGTGCGCTGCAACTGGCCGACGCCCAGGGTTTCGACGCGCTGATCCTGGCCCGCGGCGGCGGCTCGCTGGAGGACCTCTGGTGCTTCAACGAGGAAGCCGTGGCGCGCGCCATCGACGCCTGCGTGACGCCGATCGTCAGCGCCGTCGGTCACGAGACCGACGTGTCGATCGCCGACTTCGTCGCCGACGTGCGCGCGCCGACGCCTTCAGCCGCCGCCGAAC
>NZ_DEYR01000039.1:0-13905 GCF_002364635.1 Pseudomonas sp. UBA3153 | reverse complement strand
CGGCCAGCGGCAGGTGCGCGCCGAGTCGCTCCGCGCCCACCGCGCCGCCGGGCAGCACCAGCAGGTCGAAATCCTGCGCCAGCACGTCGAGCAACATCGCATCAGCGGTCAGCCGGCTGCCGCGCGCGCAGGTGAACATTCGCCGCGCCTCCACGCTGGCCATCACCACTTCGATCTCGGCGCGGCGCAGCACGTCGAGGACGGTTACGGTTTCCAGGTCTTCCACGCCGTCGGCGACGGCCAGCAGGGCTCGGGGCATAGGCACCTCCAGAAGTCGATGGGTCGAGGGTACCGCGTTCCTCCGGCGCGCTGCGCGGGTTTGCGCGCGGACGCGCCCGACGCGGCGTTTGACGGGCTCGCCAGGCCGATCCACGGGCGGTGATTTCGGCTACCGTTTTGCTATTATTCGCGCCGTTTTGCTGACCGACCGGGCAACTTCCCGAGGCCGCCGAACCCATCGCGGCGCCCACGCACCGCATCCACGAGCATCAAGCGCGCCTGCAGAGCGCGTCGGGAGATCGCCATGCTGGAACGACTCTTTCAACTCAAGGCACACAACACCACGGTGCGCACGGAGATCCTCGCCGGGGTCACCACCTTCCTGACGATGGCCTACATCCTCTTCGTCAACCCGAGCATCCTCGGAGAGACGGGCATGGACAAAGGCGCGATCTTCGTCGCCACCTGCCTGGCCGCGGCCATCGGCTCGGCGATCATGGGCCTGATCGCCAACTACCCGATCGCACTGGCGCCGGGCATGGGCCTGAACGCGTTCTTCACCTACACCGTGGTGCTGCACATGGGCCACACCTGGCAGGTGGCGCTCGGCGCGGTGTTCCTCTCGGCCTGCATGTTCTTTCTGCTCTCGATCTTCCGAATCCGCGAATGGATCATCAACAGCATCCCGCTGGAACTGCGCTCGGCGATCGCCGCCGGCATCGGCCTGTTCCTCGCCCTGATCGGCCTGAAGGAAGCCGGCATCGTCGTCGCCAACCCGGCCACGCTGGTGGGCATGGGCGACCTGGCGAAGCCGGAAGCGGTGCTGGCGATCCTCGGCTTCTTCCTGATCGTCGCCCTGGAAGCGCGCAAGGTGACCGGCTCGGTGCTGATCGGCATCCTGGTCACCACCGCGGCCGGTATCGCCCTGGGCGTATCGAGCTTCGGCGGCTTCGTCTCCATGCCGCCGTCGCTGGCGCCCACCTTCCTGCAACTGGACATCAGAGGCGCGCTGGACATCGGCCTGGTGAGCGTGATCTTCGCCTTCCTCTTCGTCGACCTGTTCGACAACTCCGGCACGCTGATCGCGGTGGCGAAGAAGGCCGGCCTGATGCGCAAGGACGGCTACATGCCGAAGATGGGCCGCGCGCTGATCGCCGACAGCAGCGCGGCGATGGTCGGCTCGCTGCTCGGCACCTCGACCACCACCAGCTACATCGAGTCGGCCGCCGGCGTCAGCGCCGGCGGGCGTACCGGGCTGACCGCCATCGTGGTGGCGGTGCTGTTCCTCTTCGCGCTGTTCTTCTCGCCGCTGGCCGGCAGCGTGCCCGCCTTCGCCACCGCCCCGGCGCTGCTGTTCGTCGCGGTGCTGATGACCGCCGGCCTGGCCGAGATCGACTGGGACGACATCACCGTCGCCGCCCCGGTGGTAATCACCGCGCTGGCCATGCCGCTGACCTTCTCCATCGCCAACGGCATCGCCTTCGGCTTCATCGCCTGGACCGCGATCAAGCTGCTCGCCGGCCGCGGCCGCGAGCTGAACTCCGCGCTGGTGGTGCTCTCGATCCTCTTCGTGGTCAAGCTCGGCTGGTATCCATAGGGAGCGCCATGCGCACCGCAGCGTCGCACCGCCTGGGCGGTGCGCGCACGGTGGCGCGGCGTACCGGGCGAGTTTTCAGCCCGTCACGCGCCGGCAATACCGTGGTCTACCGTTCCGCGACGAAGCCACCCCGCCGTCCTGCCGAATCCGTACAATGGTCGCCCGATTTCCGCGCCCGCCTGAGTGATCCATGAGCTCCGTCCCCCTCGATTCCGCCGCCTACGCCCAGCAACTCACCGAAAAGACCGCGCGCCTGCGCGAGCTGCTGGCACCGTTCGATGCGCCCGAACCGCAGGTGTTCGACTCGCCGCTGCAGCACTACCGGCTGCGCGCCGAGTTCCGCCTGTGGCGGGAAAACGAGGAGCGCTTCTATGCGATGTTCGAGAAGGGCGACAAGTACACGCCGATCCTGATCGAGGATTTCCCCATCGCCAGTGCGCGGATCAACGCACTGATGGCGCCGCTCAAGGCTGCCTGGCAGGCCAGCACAGCGCTGTCGTTCAAGCTGTTCCAGGTGGAATTCCTCACCACCCTGGCCGGCGACGCGCTGATCACCCTGGCCTACCACCGGCCGCTGGACGACGCCTGGCAGGCGGCGGCGGAACAGCTCGCGGCCGACCTGCAGGTCAGCCTTATCGGCCGTTCGCGCGGTCAGCGCATCGTCATCGGGCGGGATTTCGTCGAGGAAGAACTGGAGGTCGCCGGACGGCGCTTCCGCTATCGCCAGCCCGAGGGCGCCTTCACCCAGCCCAACGGCACGGTGAACGGCAAGATGCTCGCCTGGGCCTACGAGGCGCTGGGCGAGCGCGACGATGACCTGCTGGAACTGTACTGCGGCAATGGCAATTTCACCCTGCCGCTGGCGACCCGCGTGCGCAAGGTGCTGGCCACCGAGATCAGCAAGTCGTCGGTGTACGCGGCGCTGGCCAACCTCGCCGACAACGCCATCGACAACGTCACCCTGGTGCGGCTATCGGCGGAGGAGCTGACCCAGGCGCTGAACGGCCTGCGCCCGTTCCGCCGCCTGGCCGGCATCGACCTGGCGAGCTACGACTTCGGCAGCGTGTTCGTCGACCCGCCGCGCGCCGGCATGGACCCGGACACCTGCGAACTGACGCGGCGCTTCGAGCGCATCCTGTACATCTCCTGCAATCCGGAAACCCTGGCGCAGAACATCGCGCAGCTGCACGACACCCATCGCGTCGAGCGCTGCGCGCTGTTCGACCAGTTCCCCTGGACGCACCACATGGAGTCCGGCGTGCTGCTGGTGCGGCGCTAATCGGCCCGCCCGCCCCCCCCTAGGCGATACGCCGTCAGCCGAGGAACAGCCGGCCGATGCCGAAGTTCGAGCCCACGCTCCAGATCAGCACGGTCAGCGCCAGCAGGGCCTCGAGCACCAGCACGCCGATGCCCAGGGTTCCGCTGGAGAGGATGAAACCGTCCTTGCGCGGAATCTGCAGGAACGACGGAATCCCCAGGTACAGCAGATAGGCCGTGTAACAAAGCGCCACGCAGCCGACCAGAATGCACAGCCAGATCAGCGGATAGAGCAGCACCGCGCCGGCGAGAAACAGCGGCGTCGCCACGTAGCCGGCGAACACGATGCAGCGGTCGACGCTGGGGCGCTCTGGATAACGCTCGGCCATGCGGAAGATGACGTTCCCCATCACCGCGATGGCGGCGAGGATCATCAGGTAGAAGCCGGCACCCAGGGCGACGGCGACGGGTAGCGACACCTCCGACGTCTGCATGTCGCCGAGCTTCCAGCCGATCTGGGTGGTGCCGATGAAGGCGCAGACCACCGGTATCAGCGCCATCAGCAACACGTGATGGGCATACAGGTGGATGACGGTTTCGCCTTCGGTGTTGATCTGGGCCCATTCGCGGGTCGGACGGGACAACAGTCCCCATACGTGATTGATCATCGCGCTCCCTCCTCTCCCGCCCCTTACGGGGCTGTGTCGAGACCGCGCCGGCGGGGTGTCGACGACGGAATCTGTAATTGAGAGTAGACCCACCTGCGATGGTTCGTCGCACCCTTTGACGGCCGATGAAGCGCATTTCGGCAACAGGCGGTCACACCTTCGCCGCCTCGGCGTGCGCCAGGCCAGTCCCGGACGCCACCGGGCGCGCTATCCTGCGCGCCTTACCCTCAGGAGACTCCCCATGCGCGCATTTCCCCTGCTCGCCGCGCTGCTCGTCGGCAGCGTCGCCCAGGCCGCCGAGCCGGTGGCCATCGACGTCTATCGCGACCCCAACTGCGGCTGCTGCACGTCCTGGATCAAGCACCTGGAGCAGAACGGCTTCAGCGTCCGCGACCACATCGAGAACGACATGCCGGCGCTGAAGACCCGCCTCGGCGTGCCGCACGCGCTCGGCTCGTGCCACACCGGGGTGATCGACGGCAAGTTCGTCGAAGGCCACGTGCCGGCGAAGGACGTGCTCGCCCTGCGCCAGCGCGCCGACCTGGCCGGCATCGCCACGCCGGGCATGCCGATGGGTTCGCCGGGAATGGAAATGGGCGAGCGCAAGGACGCCTATCAGGTGATCGGCGTGGGCACCGACGGCAAACAGAGCGTAGTGAGCGACTACCCGGCCCATTGACCGGCGTCAAACAGGTGGTTCGGGGTGTTTCCTTTCGTCAGGAACCGACCGTTCAGGCACGCACGGAGGCGCGAACGCTGGTGTAGATTCGCGCGCTTTGCATGATGGCGCTTCGCCTAGGCGCGCAACGCTTCCGTCCTCTCGCAGTGATCGGACCCCACCCATGACAGCCGATGTTCTCGCTCCCCTGGCCGCAGACTGGGGCGCCCTTATCGACCGCTACGACGCCACCCTCTGCCGAACCGTCGGCGCACTGATCGACGCGCACGCCGAATCGCTTGCCGAACGGTTCTACCAGCACATGGGCGACGACAGCCACGCCGGGCAGTTCCTCGCCCACCAGCGCGTCGAGGAGCACCTCAAGCCGTCGATGCGGCGCTGGCTGCAAGAGATGTTCGCCCTGCGCAACCGCTCCGACGTTCCCGAACTGATCGAACTGCAGAAACGGATCGGCGAAATCCATGCGCGGGTCGATATCCCGATCAGCCTGGTGATGCGCGGCGCGCGCTTCCTCAAGGCGGCGATCTTCCTGCAACTGGGCAGCGCCAGGCTGGGACGCGCCCAGCTCGACGCCATCACCTTCGTCAGCGAGAACATCGACATCGCCCTGGAGGTCATGAGCCAGGCGTACTCCCTGGCGCATCAGCGCAACGCGCGTTCCGAGGAGGCCTACCGGATGTTCTCGGTATCGCAGAACATCGGCACCGAGCGCGAACGCCAGCGCGCCGGCCTGCTCGACTGGGAAAACCAGCTGATGTACGACATCGCCCTCGGTGCCCAGGCCGGGCAGTTGCAGCCGCTGCTGCAGTCGGACTTCGGCCTGTGGTTCAAGCACAAGGCGACGCATGCTTTCCAGGACGCGGTGGAGATGAGCGCCATCCGCGAACACGTCGACCGTATCGAGCGCTGCATCGCCCACTTCCAGCCGGAGGTGGGCAAGTTGCGGCAACTGCGCGAGCTTCGCGAATCCACCCGCGTGGTGCGCTACCTGCTGGACACCCTGTTCGCCCGCGCCGGCGAACTGGAGGTCGGCCGCGACAGCCTCACCCAGATGCTCAACCGCAAGTTCCTCAGCGTCGTACTAAACCGCGAGATCGCCCTCGCGCGCACCACCCACAGCCCGTTCGCGGTGCTGATGGTCGACATCGACCACTTCAAGAGTGTCAACGACAACCTCGGCCACGAAGCCGGCGACCTGGTGCTGCAGCAGGTCGCCGCGATTCTCTCCAGTTGCATACGCGGCGGTGACTACGCCTTCCGCTACGGCGGCGAGGAATTCCTGCTGATCCTCGTCGACACCACAGAAGCCACCGCCATGACACTCGCCGAGCGGGTGCGCCGGCGAGTCGCCGAGGAAGTCTTCCAGCTCGCGGCGAACCGCACGATCCGCACCACCGTCAGCCTCGGCGTGGCCCTGCACGACGGTCATCCGGACTTCCAGCGCACCCTGCGCCGCGCCGACCAGGCGCTCTACCAGGCGAAGAACGAAGGCCGCGACCGGGTGGTGCTGGCCTGCGACTGAACGTCATCGCGCCTCGCGCGTCCTAGCATGAAGCGCCGGACTCACCGGCCTTCAAGGAGATCCGGCAATGCGTTGGCAAAGGGCGAGAAGAAGCGAAAACGTGACGGACGGCCGCTCCGGTGGAAGCGGCCTGCGCATCGGTGGCGGGCTGGGCCTCGGGGGCATCGTCGCGGTGGTGGTGATCAGCCTGCTGATGGGCCAGGACCCGCTGCAGATCCTCGGCCAGCTCTCCGGCCAGGGCTCGCAGGTCGAGCAGAGCCAGCCCGCGGACGGCCGCGCCGATCCCGAGGTGGACTTCGTCAGCGCGATCCTCGGCGATACCGAAGACACCTGGGCCGCGCTCTTCGCCACCGGCGGAGGCCAGTACCGCCAGCCGGAACTGCGCCTGTTCAGCGGCGGCACCAACTCCGCCTGCGGCTATGCCTCTTCGCAGGTCGGCCCGTTCTATTGCTCGCTGGACCAGAAGGTCTACCTGGACCTCGGTTTCTTCCGCGAACTGGAACAGCGCTTCAAGGCCGCCGGCGACTTCGCCCAGGCCTACGTGATCGCCCACGAAGTCGGCCATCATGTGCAGAACCTGCTGGGCGTTCCCGCCACCGTGGACGCCGCGCGCCGCAGCGGCCAGCCGATGGAGGGCGCCAGCGGGCTCTCGGTGCGCCAGGAGTTGCAGGCGGACTGCTACGCCGGCGTCTGGGCCTTCCACGCGCAGAAGCGCCTCGACTGGATGGAGCCCGGCGACCTCGAGGAAGCCCTGAACGCCGCCAGCGCCATCGGCGACGACCAGTTGCAACGCAAAGGCCAGGGCCGCGTGGTGCCCGACTCCTTCACCCACGGCACCTCGCAACAGCGCGTGCGCTGGTTCAAGGCCGGCTTCGAAAGCGGTTCGCCGGACAGCTGCGATACCTTCGAGGCGAAGGCGTTGTGAACATCGGTTAGGTTCTCAGGATCGCCACGGGAGCAAGGATGCTCATGGACCTGTTACCGAACAGCAAGACCCTTAGAAGCCAGATGACCGACGCCGAGCTGCTGCTGTGGCGTCAACTGCGTGGCCACCGATTTCTCGGCCTCAAGTTCAAGCGGCAGAAGCCCATGGGGCGCTACATCGTCGACTTCGTCTGCCTGGAGCATTTCCTCATCATCGAGGTGGACGGCGGCCAGCATCAGCAGGCGTCGGACAAGGACGCCGCGCGCAACCGCTATTTCGAGGACCGCGGCTTTCGCGTGCTGCGCTTCTGGAATCACGAGGTGTTGCGGGAAACGGAGGCGGTGCTGGAGCGTATTCGGCTGACGCTGCTGGAAGGCTTCAGCCCTCTCCCGTAAACGGGAGAGGGGGCTGCCCGTGCGGGTTCGGCGCCACGACGTTGGGCTCGGCAGCCCTTCGACTTGGCGCACGCCCCTCTCCCATTCATGGGAGAGGGCCGCCGTCTCAGATCATCCCAGCCATAACCAAGCACCAAACACTCAGCAGCCCAGCCCAGCACCACACTCCATCACCCACCCCGCACTGCCCCCTCTCCCATTCATGGGAGAGGGCCGGGGAGAGGGGCCTTTGCCTGGGATCAGCCACCCAACCCCGCCAGCACCTCCGCGCAATCGCGCACGAAGCCGTCGCTCCATTCCGGCCAGGGGTTCTCCGGCAGGTTCACCAGCAGCGCATGCGCGCCGGCCGCGCGGGCGCATTGGAGGTCCATGCGGTGGTCGCCCACCATCACCAGCGCGCCGGGTGCGACGCCCCAGCGTTCGGCCAGATGCAGCAGGCCGCCGGGGTGGGGTTTGGGCGGGGCCTCGTCGCGGCCGAGGATATCGTCGGCGGCGAAGCAGTCGTCGAGGCCGATCGCCTTCAGGGTCACCAGCGCCAGCTCATGGGCGTTGCGGGTGAGGATGCCGAGCCGGCAGCCGCGCTCGCAGAGGGCGCGCACCAGCGCCACCGCGCCCACGGCCGGGCGTGAGGCGAGCGCCAGCTCGCGTTCGTGGTCGAGCAGCCAGGCGCGCTTGCGCGAGGCCGCCTCGGCGGGCAGCGCCGCCAGGTGATGGAGGATGTCGTCTTCCGCGGGGATGTCCAGCTCGCGGCGGATAAGGGCGAAGTCGTGCACGGCGACGGTCAGGGTGCCGTCCATGTCGAACACCCAGTGGCGCGCCTCGCCCAGCGTCACTTCCAGTCCTCGCGCTGGCGGATCAGCCCCTCCTGCGCCACCGAGGCCACCAGCTTGCCCTGCTGGTTGTACACGCTGCCGCGGTTGAAACCGCGCCCACCGCCGGCCCAGGGGCTGTCCATGACGTACAGCAGCCACTCGTCCGCGCGCAGGTCGTCGTGGAACCACAGCGCGTGGTCGAGGCTCGCCACCTGCATGAACTTCTGCCACACGGACACCCCGTGCGGGCGCAGCGACGTGGTCAGCAGGCCGAAGTCCGAGGCGTAGGCGAGGATGTACTTGTGGATCGCCGGGATGTCCGGCAGCGCGCCGTCTGCGCGGAACCAGACGTGCTTGACCGGCTCGCTGGAGACCGGCAGGAACGGGTTGCCGACGTGCACCGGGCGGATTTCCACCGGCCTGCGGCTGACGGCCTTCTCGCGCATGCGGGGCGGCAGTTGGTCGACGATCTCCAGGGCCAGTTCGGTTTCCGACTTGAGGCCCTCGGGGCCGGGCACGTCGGGCATCTGCGACTGGTGCTCGAAGCCCGCCTCGCGGACCTGGAACGACGCGCTGCAGGTAAAGATGGTCTGGCCCTTCTGCACCGCGGTGACGCGGCGGGTGGTGAAGCTGCCGCCGTCGCGCACGCGGTCGACGCTGTAGACCACCGGCAGGCTGGCGTCGCCGGGACGCAGAAAGTAGCCGTGCAGCGAATGCACGGGGCGGTCCGGGTCGACCGTCTGGCTGGCGGCGGACAGCGACTGGCCGAGTACCTGGCCGCCGAACAGCTGGCGGAAGCCGAGGTCTTGGCTGACGCCGCGGAACAGGTTTTCTTCGATGGTTTCCAGGCTCAGCAAGGCGACCAGGTCGTCCAGTACTTGGCTCATTGTTTCGCTCCTCGATCAGCCTCAGGCACGGTTCAGGGCTCGCGCGGCCCGTTGCCGCCATGGTAATGGGTTTACCGGCGCCGCGGTCATTCCTGCCGCCATTCTCCGGCGCGCAGGCGATAGAGCTGGTGGTGGCGCAGCCGGTGATCGCGCGGCAGGTGCGGATGTTCGAAGTCCGCGGCCGGGTCGCGGCGCATGCCCAGGCGCTGCATCAGGCCCAGGGAATTGCGATTGTCCGGCACGGTGAAGGCGACCACTTCCTCGAGGCCCAGCTCATCGAAGGCGTGGTCGATCACGCACTCGGCGGCTTCGTGGGCGTAGCCCAGCTCCCAGTGCGCCTGGGCCAGCCGCCAGCCGATCGCCACCGCCGGGGCGAAGGCCGCGGGAAAATCCAAGACCTGCAGGCCGACGTAGCCGATGAAGGATTCCTCCCCCGGCACCTCCAGCGCCCACCAGCCGTAGCCGTGCTCGGCGAAGTGCGCCTCGATGCGCGCAGCCAGGGCATCGCTCTGCTCGCGGTCCAGGCAGGCGGGGAAGTACGCCATCACCTGCGGATCGGCGTTCATCGCGGCGAACGGCGCGCGGTCCTCGGGCATCCATGGACGCAGGATCAGGCGCTCGCTGCGCAGGCTGGGAACGGGGTGTGGCATGCGGATTCCTCGGCGACGGTGCCCGACATCGGACCGCCCGGCCGACCGGAGATTCGCCTCCTCAGCGGCGTTTGGGCACGGCGCCGGGCGGCGCGCCTCCTCCGTCGCCCGCTGCGCACGCCGCATGGCGTCAGCGCTACGCTCCGCGCCGAGCCCACTCGTCCGTCCGCCTGAACCAAAGCCCGCCGCCAGCCCTATCAACTAGGGAATGCAGCGCTGCCGCCGGCGCCGAACGCGGCGTCACGCGCAGACGCGTCCTACCCGGAACGAGGAAAAGCCATGCAAGCCCTGACCTATCACGGTGCCCGCGACGTTCGCGTGGATAACGTCCCCGACCCGCTCATCCAGGCCCCCGACGACATCATCCTGCGGGTGACGGCCACCGCCATCTGCGGTTCCGACCTGCACCTGTATCGCGGCAAGATGCCGGCCATGAAGAGCGGCGACATCCTCGGCCACGAATTCATGGGCATCGTCGAAGAGGCCGGGCCGGCGGTCACCGCGGTGAAGAAAGGCGATCGCGTGATCGTTCCGTTCGTGATCGCCTGCGGCGACTGTTTCTTCTGTCAGATGAACCTGCACGCCGCCTGCGAAACGACCAACCCGGACCGCGGCGCGATCATGAACAAGAAATCGATCCCCTCCGGCGCCGCGCTGTTCGGCTACAGCCACCTGTACGGAGGCATGCCCGGCGGCCAGGCCGAGTTCGTCCGCGTGCCGAAGGCCAATGCCGGCCCGTTCAAGGTCCCGGACACGCTCAACGACGAGCAGGTGCTGTTCCTCACCGACATCCTCCCCACCGGCTACCAGGCCGCGGTCAATGCCGGCGTCGGCCGGGGCTCCAGCGTGGCGATCTTCGGCGCCGGCCCGGTCGGGCTGATGGCCGCCGCCAGCGCCAGGCTGCTCGGCGCCGAGCAGATCTTCATGATCGATCATCACCAATACCGGCTGGACTTCGCCCGCCAGGCCTACGGCGTGGTGCCGATCAACTTCGACGAGCAGGACGACCCGGCGGAGGTGATCATCCAGGCCACACCCGGCATGCGCGGGGTCGACGCGGTGATCGACGCGGTCGGCTTCGAGGCCAAGGGCAGTACCACCGAGACCATTCTCACCAACCTCAAGCTCGAAGGCTCCAGCGGCAAGGCATTGCGCCAATGCATCGCCGCCGTGCGCCGCGGCGGCGTGGTCAGCGTGCCGGGCGTGTACGCCGGCTTCATCCACGGCTTCCTGTTCGGCGATGCCTTCGACAAGGGGCTGACCTTCAAGATGGGCCAGACCCACGTGCACGGTTTCCTGCCGACGCTGCTGGGGCACATCGAGAGCGGCGAGCTGAACCCGGAAATCATCATCACCCACCGCCTGCCGCTGTCCAGGGCCAGCGACGGCTACAAGATCTTCAACGAGAAGCAGGAGGACTGCCGCAAGGTGATCCTCGTCCCGGAAACCGCGCCGCAGTTCAGCGCGCGGCCGTTCACCGATGCCGCACCCGGCACGCCCGGGGTCTCGCCGCTAGGTTGAGTCACCGGCACGGCGCCCCCGCCCGTCGATGCCGGGCGGGGCGAAGCCGGTTAGAATCGGCGCCTTTCTTCCGCGCCAGGACCGACCATGCCCGCCACTTCCGTCCCCCGCGTTGCCATCGTCGGCGGCGGTCCGTCCGGGCTGATGGCGGCCGAAGTGATCAGCGCCGCCGGCATCGTCGTCGATCTCTACGACGGCATGCCGTCGCTGGGGCGCAAGTTCCTCCTGGCCGGCGTCGGCGGCATGAACATCACTCATTCCGAAGCGCGCGAAGCCTTCCTCTCCCGCTATGGCGAACGCCGCGAGGCGATTTCCGCGCTGCTCGCCGATTTCGACGCCGACGCTCTGCGCGCCTGGATTCACGGCCTGGGCATCGACACCTTCGTCGGCAGCTCGGGCCGCGTCTTCCCCACCGACATGAAGGCCGCGCCGCTGCTGCGCGCCTGGCTCAAGCGTCTGCGCGAACAGGGCGTGCACCTGCACACCCGGCAGCGCTGGCTGGGCTGGAACGATAGCGGCGCGCTGCGCATCGCCACCGCCGAGGGCGAGCAGGCGCTGCACGCCGACGCCACCCTGCTGGCGCTGGGCGGCGGCAGCTGGGCGCGGCTGGGCTCGGACGGCGCCTGGGTGCCGTTGTTGCAGGCGCGCGGCGTGGAGATCGCGCCGCTGCGACCGAGCAACTGCGGCTTCGAGGTGGCCGGCTGGAGCGCGCTGCTGCGCGACAGGTTCGCCGGCGCGCCGCTCAAGTCCGTCGCCCTGGCGCTGGACGGCGAAGCCCCACGGCGCGGCGAATTCGTGCTCACCGCCAATGGCATCGAGGGCAGCCTGGTGTACGCGCTGTCCGCCGCGATCCGTCGGCGCATCGAGGCCGACGGCCGCGCAGTGGTGCGCCTCGACCTCTTGCCGGCGCTGTCGGCGCAGGACATCGAAAAGCGCCTAAGCCGCCCGCGCGGCAAGCACTCGATGGCCAGGCACCTGCACGGCCAGCTCGGCCTGGACGGCGTGAAGGCCGCGCTGCTGCGCGAATGCGCCCCGGTCGAGGCGTTCGCCGACCACGCGCGGCTGGCGACAGCGATCAAGGCGTTGCCGATAGAACTGCTGCGCACACGCCCGCTCGACGAGGCGATCAGCAGCGCCGGCGGCGTCACCTTCGAGGCGCTCGACGCCAACCTGATGCTGCGCACGCTGCCCGGCGTGTTCTGCGCCGGCGAGATGCTCGACTGGGAAGCCCCCACCGGCGGGTACCTGCTCACCGCCTGCTTCGCCAGCGGCCGCCGCGCCGGCCTGGGCATGCTGGCGTGGTTGCGCGACGCGGGCCGGCTGTAGCCGGACGTGCGTAGGGTGGGCTTCAGCCCATCATCGCAGAGCAGAATATCGGTGGGCTGAAGCCCACCCTACGGGGTATGCGGGCGCTGATCAGCGCTGCCAGAGCACGCCGCGGTCGATGTCCGCCAGGGTGGCGCAGCCGGTGAGCGCCATCGCCGCTTCGAACTCGCCGCGCAGGATGTTCAGCAGTTGCACCACGCCTACCGCGCCACCCAGCGCCAGCGCGTGCACGTAGGGCCTTCCGATGAGCACCGCCTGGGCGCCGAGGGCCAGCGCCTTGAGCATGTCGGTGCCACGGCGGATGCCGCCGTCGAGCAGCAGCGGCACGCGTCCGCCGACCTGGTCGGCGATGCGCGGCAACAGCTCGATGCTCGCCGGCAGGCTATCCAGCACGCGGCCGCCGTGGTTGGAGACGATCAGCCCGGCGACCCCGGCCTGCACCGCGCGCTCGGCGTCCGCCGCGGCGCTGACGCCCTTGAGCAGCACCGGCAGCCGCGTGTTGCCGAGCAGCCAGTCGAGGTCACGCCAGGTCGGCGCGCTGCCCAGCCGGCCGTCGAACAGCGGGCTGTCGAGGATGCCCGCCGCCTTCGCCGGCCTGACGCGCATGCCACGCAGGTTGACCGCCTCGGGAGGCTGGAAGCCGGCGCGCTGCTCACGGTTGCGCACGCCGTTCACCGGTGCGTCCACGGTCAGCACCAGCGCGAGGTAGCCGGCGGCCTCGGCGCGGCGCACCAGCTGCAGGGTGAAGTCGCGATCCGGCTGGATGTACAGCTGGAACCACGGCGAACGGGCGACGCCGGCGACCTCCTCCAGCGACAGGCTCGAAGACGTGCTCAGCGCCATGCCGACGCCCATCGCCGCCGCGGCCTCGGCCACCGCGCGCTCGCCGTCGGCATGCACCAGCCGCTGCGCCGCCACCGGCGCCAGCAGCAGCGGCATCGACAGCGTCTGGCCGAGCAGTTCGCAGCGCGTGCTGGCCCCGCCCAGATCGGCCAGCACGCGCCCCTGCAGGCGAATCTCGGAGAAGGCTGCGCGGTTGCGGCGCAGCGTCGCCTCGTCCGCCGCGCCCCCCTGCAGGTACGCCCAATAGCCCGGCTCGATGCAGGCGGCGGCGCGCTGCTCGAAGTCGTCGAGACTGTACACGGCGGGAATCAGCGACACGGACATGGGAATGGCTCGCAACGGGACGGAAGGCGCATCCTGCCCGCCGCGCCCTCGCCTGTCGATGACCTGCGGCAGCGCCTACTTCAGGTACCAGCCCCAGGGCTCGGGACTGATGTACTCGGTCACCTGTTTCACTTCCAGGTAGTTGTCCAGCCCCCAGCGGCCCAGTTCGCGGCCGATGCCGCTCTGCTTCATGCCGCCCCACGGCGCCTCGCTGAAGGTCGGCTGCGAGCAGTTGATCCACAGAATGCCGGCGCGCAGCCGGTTGGCGCCCCGCGCGGCG
>NZ_DEYR01000040.1:879-19924 GCF_002364635.1 Pseudomonas sp. UBA3153 | reverse complement strand
GAGCGCTTCCAAGGCACGGAAATGGCTGGTGAAGGGCGGGGCGATGACTGCGAAGTGGCTCATGCTCGCGGCGGGCGCCTCATCGCCGTGCCGCGCCGCGGGGCAGCAGCGGCGCCTGGCGCAGGGCGGCCAGGTCACGCGAGCCGGTGCAGAAGCAGGCGACGCGCAGCTGCGCGATGACGGTGTGGAAATGCTCCACCACCGCGGCGCTGGAACGCGTGGCTCCGTGCAGCACGGCGGCCGCCTGGCCGGCGATGTCGGCGCCCAGGCGGAGCGCCTTGGCCACGTCGACGCCGTCGCGGATGCCGCCGGAAGCGATCAGCACGCTGTTCGGGCAGGCCTCGCGCGCGGCGACGATCGCCTCGGCGGTGGGGATGCCCCAGTCGGTGAAGGCACTGGCAATGGCGCGCTGCGCCGGTGTGTGCGCACGCTCGGCCTCCACCGCGGCCCAGCTGGTGCCGCCGACGCCGGCCACGTCGATGGCGGCGACGCCCGCGTCCACCAGCCGCCGCGCCACGTCGGCGCTGATGCCGGCACCGACTTCCTTCACCACCAGCGGTACTTCGAGACGCCGCGCCAGCTGTTCGATGGCCGCCAGCACGCCGCGCCAGTCGCGGTCGCCGCCGCGCTGCACGGCTTCCTGCAACGGGTTGAGATGAATGATCAGGGCGTCGGCGTCGAGCATGTCCACCGCGCGGCGCGCCTGCTCCAGGCCGAAACCGGCCACCAGCTGCGCCGCGCCGAAGTTCGCCAGCAGCGCGATGTCCGGCGCCAGGCGCCGCAGCTGGCGGGTCAGGCCCTGGTCGGCGTCACTCTCCAGGGCGATTCGCTGGGAACCCACGCCGAGCGCGATGCCGAGCTCCTGGGCGGCTTCGGCAAGGTGCAGATTGATCCGCGCGGCACGCGCCGCGCCGCCGGTCATCGAACTGATCAGCAACGGCGCACTCAATGCTTTGTCGAACAGCGTGCTGCGCAGGTCGATCTCGTCGAGATGGAGTTCGGGGAGCGCGCAGTGTTCGAAGACGATGGCGGCCAGGCCGTTGTCGGCACGCGACTTGGCCCTGGCCGGATCGAGCACGATGTCCAGATGATCGTTCTTGCGTGCCGACAGTTCGCCTTCGGCCATCAGGTTTCCTCGGTTCCGGGCAGGGTCTTACAGGTCTTTTAAGTTGTACAGTTTCTGTACTAAGGTTGTACAACACTTTGCTTCGTCACACTTACCGCGACCCTGTCCGTCGCGCAGGCTGGAGCTCTCTTGACTCATGGCAACCTCATTAGTGCCGTCGCGCTGCGACATTTCCGCCGGTGATCTCGCGCAGTTGCGCGAGCGGGTGGAGCGTCGGCTGAACCAGTTGGTGCCGTTGCCGCAAGGTGGCGAAGACCTGATCGGCGTGGCCATGCACGCGTCCGTGCTGTCGCCGGGCAAGCGCGTCCGCCCGCTGATGCTGGTGCTCGCCGCGCAGGGGCTCGGGCACACCTCGGAGGCGTTGATCGATCTTGGCTGTGCGGTGGAGATGGTCCACGCCGCCTCGCTGGTGCTCGACGACATGCCCTGCATGGACGACGCCCAGTTGCGCCGCGGCCAGCCCACCGTGCACGTGCGCTACGGCGAGGACGTGGCGATGCTGGCCGCCGTCGCGCTGCTCAGCCAGGCGTTCCGCACGCTGGTGGCGGTGCAGGGCCTGCCGCCGTTGCTGAAGACCAACCTGGTCGCCGCGCTGTCCGACGCGGTGGGTGCGCAGGGCCTGGTGCGTGGCCAGTATCAGGACCTGCACGACGGCAGCCGCCAGCGCCCGGCCAGTGATATCGCCGGGACCAACCACCTGAAGACCGGCGCGCTGTTCGGCGCGGCGCTGGACATGGCCGCGCAGGTCGCCCAGGCCGGCGAGCCCGTGCGCACGGTGCTGCGCGATTTCGCCGTCGAGCTGGGCCAGGCGTTCCAGCTGCTCGACGACCTCGGCGATTGCGAGGCCGACGTGCAGAGCCTGGGCAAGGATTGCGGCAAGGACCAGGGCAAGTCGACCCTGGTCAGCGTGCTCGGCCACGAGGCCGCGCGGCACCGGCTGCGCGGCCACATCCAGCGCGCCGAGGCGTTGCTGGCCGAGGTGTACGGCCATGACAGCCCGTTGCAGCAGCTGCTCGCAGGGCTGTTCCGCCGGGTGGCCTAGGCGCCGGACCGCTCAGCTGCGCGGGCTCAGCGCCAGCTTCAGGCCGAGCCCGACGAAGAACCCTCCCACCAGCCGATTGAGCCACCGCGCCTGCGCGGCGGTGGCTTTCACGCGCCGGCCGGCATAGGCCGCGACGACCACCAGCAGGTGGCACCAGAGCATGCCGTTTAGGTTGAACAGGCAACCGAGCAGGACGAATGCCAGCGCCTTGTCGGTGGAGTCGGGCGCGATGAACTGCGGCACGAAGGCGAGGAAGAAGAGCGCCACCTTCGGGTTCAGCGCGTTGGTCAGGAAGCCCTGCAGAAAAATCCGTCGGTACGGCAAGGCCGGCAGCGCGGCCTGGAATGCTCTCTCGGCGGGAGCCTTGCTCAGCAGCAGGCCGATGCCGACGTACAGCAGGTAGGCCGCGCCCGCGTACTTCACCAGCGCGAACGCGGTGGCGGAGGTCGCCAGCAGCGCGGACAGGCCCAGCGCCGCCGCCAGCACATGCACGAAAATCCCCGCGCCCACCCCGAACGAGGCCACCGACCCGGCGCGCCAGCCCTGCGCCGCGCTGCGCGACAGGATCAACAGCGAATCCGGCCCGGGCAGCATGTTCAGCAGCAGGCCGGAAACGATGAAGAGCGGAAGGTCGTGGATGCCGAACATGGGGGCTGGCCGAAAACGATAGGCGTGCAGGTTAGCGCGCGGGCGATACGGGTGTCAGCGCCTGTCGGGGTGCCTGACTGCTGCCTCAAGCTTTCCGAAGCGCAGAGCGCCGGGGCATGCACCTGGGCGCCAAATCCCGCAATCGCGGCACCGACACTGAACATGTCGCCCGCTGCCGGGTCGGAGACTCGACAGCCGCAGGCGCCCCTACGATCGGTGTGCTTTTTTTCGGGGAAGTTTCTTCGGCTGGCAGCATACTTCGCCTGTCCACGCGCAACGGATGCGTCGGCGCAGATGTTCTTTCCACCTTCATACAGCGACGGGAAACATGACCCAAAATCTCAGCCCTCTGGCCGGTGGACCGGCTCCGAAATCGGCCCTGGTCGACGTCGACAAACTGCTGGCGGCCTATGTCGACCTGCGCCCCGATGCGGAGACGCCTTCGCAGCGGGTGTCCTTCGGCACCTCCGGGCACCGCGGCATCGCCTTCGCGCGCAGTTTCAACGAGTGGCACATCCTCGCGATCACCCAGGCGATCTGCGAATACCGCGCCAGCGTCGGCATCGACGGCCCGCTGTTCATCGGCGCCGACACCCACGCGCTGTCGGCGCCGGCGCTGGACAACGCGCTGGAAGTGCTGGCCGCCAACGGCGTGCAGGTGATGGTCTCGGCGGGCGGCGAGTTCACCCCGACACCGGCGATTTCCCAGGCGATCCTGGTCTACAACCGCGGCCGCACCACCGGCCTGGCCGACGGCATCGTCATCACCCCGTCGCACAACCCGCCGGAACACGGCGGCTTCAAGTACAACCCGCCGAATGGCGGCCCGGCCGACACCGCCATCACCGGCTGGGTACAGACCCGCGCCAACGCGCTGCTCATGGCCAAGCTCGACGGCGTCAAGCGCGTCTCGCTGGAGCAGGCGCGCCAGGCGTCCACCACCCGCGAGTACGACTTCCTCGGTGCCTACGTGGCCGACATCGGCAACGTGATCGACTTCGACGTGATTCGCGGCTCCGGGCTGCGCCTGGGTGTCGACCCGCTGGGCGGCGCGGGCGTGAGCTACTGGGCGCGCATCGCCGAGCACTACCGCATCGAGCTGGACGTGGTCAGCCAGCAGGTCGACCCGCAGTTCGCCTTCATGAGCCTGGACTGGGACGGGCAGATCCGCATGGACCCGTCCTCGCCGCACGCGATGAATTCGCTGATCGCGCTGAAGGACAAGTACGACGTCGCCTTCGCCTGTGACACCGACCACGACCGCCACGGCATCGTCACGCCCAGCGTCGGCCTGATGCCGCCCAACCACTACCTCAGCGTGATGGTCGACTACCTGTTCCGCAATCGCCCGGACTGGCAACAGGGCGCGGCCGTGGGCAAGACCCTGGTCAGCAGCGCGATGATCGACCGCGTCGCCAAGCGCCTGGGCCGCTCGGTGTACGAAGTGCCGGTGGGCTTCAAATGGTTCGTCGACGGCCTCCACGACGGCTCGCTCGGCTTCGTCGGCGAGGAGAGCGCCGGCGCCTCCTTCCTGCGTCGCGACGGCAGCGTGTGGACCACCGACAAGGACGGCCTCGCGCCGGCGCTGCTGGCCGCCGAGATGACCGCGCGCACCGGTCGCGACCCCGGCGTGCTGTACCGCGCGCTGTGCGACGAGCTGGGCGAAGTCTTCGCCACCCGCGTCGACGCCAAGGCCGATACCGCGCAGAAGCAGGCGCTGTCCAAACTCGACCCGCAACAGATCACCCAGACCCAGCTGGCCGGCGACGCCGTGGAAAGCGTGCGCAACACCGCGCCGGGCAACAACGCGGCCATCGGCGGCATCAAGGTCGCCACCGCCGGCGGCTGGTTCGCCGCGCGCCCGTCCGGCACCGAAGACGTCTACAAGATCTACGCCGAAAGCTTCCGCGACGACGCCCACCTGCGCGCCCTGGTCCAGGAAGCCCAGGGCGTGGTGGACGCCGCGCTGAACGCGAAGTGAGGTAGGGAGGGCTGCTCCGCAGGGTGAAGGTTACTCTGCGGATTTCGCGTCGAGTTCAGGTCCCGGCGAACACGGTGGACAAGCTTCGGGATGTCCACCCTACGTCAAGATTGGAGATCGCGCCGATTCCGCTGCCACTTGGGCTGCCCTGCCAGTGCGTCCTACGCCGCCTTGTGGCAGACAGCCTCGATGTTGTGGCCGTCGGGGCCGATGACGAAGGCCCCGTAGTAGTTCGGGTGGTAGTGCGGCCGTAACCCCGGTGCTCCATTGTCTCTTGCCCCAGCGGCGAGGGCCGCGCTGTAGAAGGCATCGACCTCGGCACGCGTGTCCGCTGCAATGGCAATGTGCAGGCGCGCCGGCACGTCCTTGGTTTCGTGCAGCCACATCGACGGCTTGCCGTTGCGACCCAGGCCAACGCCGTAGGGGCTTTCCATGGCTACCGATACACCCAATGGGCGCAGCGCGTTGAGAAAGAACGCCTTGCTCTCTGCGAGGTTTGTCACTCCAAAACCAAGGTGGTCGAACATGCTGTTGTTTCCCTTTGATGGCGCTGCGAAGCGGATAGATGCGTGTGAAGCGCCAAGGCCTGGTCTGCGCCGGAGCAACGAAGGTCGGGGAGGACCAAAGTGCGCCCGTTTCGCGATGTCCACTTTACATTGAAGTTTAATTCCGCTCAGGCCCAGGGGTATCCGGGCGATCTTGCCTAATGTGTTTTGGAAGTTTTGCGGGGTACATATCTCTCAGCCCCCTCAAGGCCATCTCGTGGTTTTCAAAAACTTTTGGTTCTAGGTTAATTTTTTCCGTTTTCGATTACGTAAAGATAAACGGAGTCGTTTTTTGATAAATCTAGCAGTTGCTCTGCTAAAGCAAGGGCGGCGGGGATATGCTTTTCTGAGGATTCTATTTCCTCAATAGAAGAGCCAATGCAGCATATTAGAATAGATCCTGTTGTTCCTCTCTTTCGTGCCACAATCGCAATTGAGTATTTTTTATCAATTCCACGATTTTCAATATAAGGTCGAAAGAGCTTTTTAATTCTCGGTCCTAGCTTTGCGTCATAAATTTCGTCTAAAAGTTTTGTTCCAGCCCAGCTCCCTAAACACACGAATATTCCAATTAAGGCGTCTAGCTCAGACAAAAATGCTGTAGGGCGGTGAGGTATCTGTATATCGAATTCGTTAGCAAGTGGGTATTCTTTCGCAACATCTTCAATCACCTCTCCAGCAGGAATCGCCACTTCCTTAATGAAAGCTTTCTGTCCAAAAACGAGGTATCTGTCAGAGACTTCAATCATGGATTTAATCTTTTTCACTAACGTATGATTAAGGATTTGACCTGTCCCAGTGGGCGAAGCGAACGATTCAGGCACATTGTTAATATTCTGTTGTAGTGAAGCCCGCTTTTAAATCATGTTTCTCTGCAATCTCTGAAACGTGTTCGTGCTGCCCTATTTTCTGGTAGAGGTCGGACAGGATCTCGATGGCGGATTGTACCTGTGCTTCGTACTCGCCTACCGAACCTATCAACGAATGCTCTGCAAGCGTTGACTGTAGATAGCTGATTGAGACATGGATCCTGTCAATAGCTTCATGGATGTGACCGTCATTGAGAACGTAGTTTTCAGTCATTGGAAAACTTGTGTTTGGTTATTGGTTGGGCTATTAGAAAATAGAGTGGAAATCATAAAGCGATTTCCCGCGTTATATTTCAGACGCATCCGCCTCAATGGGGCGCGCCATTAAAGGTGGAAAAGCTTCGCGATGTCTACCCTGCGTTGAGAATTACGTTCGCTCAGGTTTCTTGATGTTATCCGGATAACCTTGCTGTTCTATGAGAGGTTTTCCCTTGAATTCCTACCAACATATTCAACAACATCGTTGTTCGAGGTTTTGACCTGATCGACGCGTAGAGGCCGCAGGCCGGAGAGCGTGCTTTCGATGGAAGGGTTAGGCGTCATCGTTCGCTGGTTGCCAGCTTTACACCTAGCGCAGCGAACGCAGCCGCGAAGCTATAACGCAACCACTGCTTCACAGATGCAGACTCGATGACATAGCGCCGGAATACATGTGCCACAAGGCCGTACAGCACGAACACAACGAAGGTCATGGCCATAAAGACGGCGCTAAGTACAAGAAGCTGGAGCAGCGGGCGTGCTGCCCCTGGTTCGACAAACTGGGGCAGGAAAGCCAGGAAGAAGATGGTCAGCTTCGGGTTGAGGATGTTCAAAAGGAAGGCTTTGACCACGATGCTCCACTTGCCAATAGGCTTGGCCGTGCCATCGACAGAGAAGGCAGACTTATCGCGCCAGGTGGCATAGGCGACGTACAAGAGATAGGCCACGCCGACATACTTGAGCACCTGGAAGGCTAAAGCGCTCGCATGCATGACGGCTGCCAGACCGAGAATCGTGGCTGCCAGGTGGGGGACGATCCCAGCAGTGCAGCCCAGGCTTGCGTAAATGCTTGCCGCTTTGCCCTGAAGGATGCCGGTGGAAACGGTGTAGATCACCCCGGTGCCGGGAATGAGCACAACGATCAGGGATGTAATGAGGAACTCGAGGCTGATCATGCGGGATCCTATGGTGGTGACCTGGGACTCTAGAGTGACGCGAACGCCCAAGGTAAGTGGTGCCGCAACAGGGGGCTCAAGGTACCGACATGGACACAAAATACCGCATCGATGGCCCATGCTGGCGTCCGCTTGACCGCCCAGATAGGTAATACAGCGCTGCTTTGCAGTTGCCAGGTAGATAATCGGGGGGACAGAGCACAGTTTACCCAAGATTAGGCGTACGTTTGGGACGTCCTGACTTACCTCTTATGACTCTTCGACCTAGGATTGCCTCCACTTCGGCAGCAAATTGCCGGCTACCAAGTGCGTAATTTCCATTTGTCGATCTACGTATGTCATCGACTAATCCTGGATCGGGCTGATAGCGGAACAATTCTTGATAAACCGCGCCTCTTAGGCCCTCATCTCGACTCAATGCTTGGTGGAGAGGATGTGGGGAGCGCAGTTTCGAGGGCTCGTTTTGTGCATTGGCTCGGTAACTGGACCAGCGATACTCTGAGGGGTGCTCAACCATACCTGCACGCACAGGATTCATCTCTATATATTGATAACAGGCAAGCACATAAGTGTCTTCCTGCATCAAACAGGAGCGAAAGCGACCTTCCCAAAGCGTACCGCTACGCTGGTAAGTACGATTGACGTACTGCACATAACGTTGCCCTAGCCCTTTCATCATCATCCCGCTACTTTCCGGGCTTTCTGGCGTGAGCAGAAGATGAACATGATTAGTCATCAGGCACCATGCATGGACAGCGCATCCGTGCTTCTTTGCCTGCTCCGCCAGTATATCCAGATAGAAAAGATAATCTTCATCGGCGTAAAAGCACGCTGAGCGATTATTTCCTCTTTGAATCAAATGCAGTGGAACTCCTGATAACGTAATACGCGCACGACGCGACATAGGAATCCTCCTTCCATAGAGACTTAAAGTCTGGCTCATGATTTAGTGAAAGTTAAATTGTGTCTGCCTCTATGGAGGCGTGGATTACGCTGGAGGTTTGCCGGGGATTCCCCTGCCTAAAACATATGCCGGTAACTCACTCCCACTGTCGCATCCGCATCCTGGCCCTGGCTCGCGACGAAGGCATTGGCGTTGAGGATGCTGGACGGGCTGACGCGGTAATCGATTTCAGCCCCGACCCGTGCCCAATCGCGGCCGACCCGGTTGCCGTCGATGCTGAAGCGGCCGAAGTCAAGTCCCAGCACGCTGAGGTTGCCGCTGGCGCCTTGGGTGCGGTCATCGAAACGGTGCGCCAGTTCGGCATGGCCACGCAGGGTAGCTTCCTCGCTCAGGTCATAGCGGGCGGTGAGGCCTAGCCGCACTTCCTTCGCGGTATGGGTTTGACTATCGAAGGTGGCTGGGGCCGAGCCGCCTTTCTCGCGATAGCCGTCGATATCGCTATAGGTGATGCTGTAGGCGATGCGCGGGCTGAAGCTGACCTGGCCGAGGTGGAAGGCATTCATCCAATCCAGCCGGGCACGCAGGCTGTAGGTATCCATGGCGGTGCTGCCGTTGGAGGCCTGGGTTCCGGTGATGGCGTAGCCGCGTTTGAGGTCGGCATCCCAGCGGCCATAGCTACCGGCCAGCGAAGCCACCACGTCATCCCGAACCTTCCAGTCCGCTTCGGCGAAGCCATACTGGCCCTTGAGCCGGCTGTTACCGTGGTTGGCGAGGTCAAGATCGGAATAGGCGGTGCCGAGGCCGGCGCCTACTCGTAGGCGGTTATCGAACAGATCGTGGCACAGGCCGGCCTCCGTATTACCCAGCGTGCCGTTAGCACGGCGCCAGGCGGCGCCGGCATCGCCGCTGACCCATCCACAGGTGCCTTTGCCATCGGTGAGGCCGAGATCCATCAGTGTGCGGTAGTGGTTGCCGTTCATGATCAGGCTGGTCAGCAGCTCGTTTTGGCTGCTCAGCGCCAGCGACTGGCCGAGGCTATTACCCAAGTCGGTGGAGCCGATGATGCCGGTAGCGGTGGGGGAGACGCGGGCGAGATAAGCTTGATCGTTTCCATCAAAACTCCCATATCCCGTCACTACATCGCCGGCGGCATTCACACCGCTGGCAACCCTCAGCTCACTGAAGCCACCGATGTTGACCCCGGCATCCGCCAGCCACTGCTGCACACTGATCATGCCGCCGGCTTGCGTCCAGCGCATGGCAAAGCTATCAATACCAGTGGCGTTGTACGCCGCTAAGCCGACGATGACATCGCCGGCGGCATTGATGGCATTGGCGTAGCTATAGTTTCCGCCATTCAACTGGCCCAGGCCGACCATGCCGCCGGCCTGCGTCCAGCGGAAGGCTTCGGTGTTGCCAGTGGCGCCATTGTTTGCAGCTCCTGCGATGACATCGCCGGCGGCATTGATCGCATTGGCGGTGCTACCGCTTCCGCCATTCAACTGGCCCAGGCCGACCATGCCGCCGGCCTGCGTCCAGCGGAAGGCTTCAGTGTTGTTGCCAGTGGCGCCATTGTTTGCAGATCCTGCGATGACGTTGCCGGCAGTATTGATGGCAAAGGCTGTGTTACTGTTTCCGTCATTCAACTGGCCCAGGCCGACCATGCCGTCGGCCTGCGTCCAGCGGAAGGCCTCATAGTAGCTGCTAGTGCCACTTCGGGCTTCTCCTGCGATGACGTCGCCGGCGGCATTGATGGCAAAGGCTGTGCTGGTGTTTCCGTCATTCAACTGGCCCAGGCCGACCATGCCGCCGGCCTGTGTCCAGCGGAAGGCTTCAGTGTTGCCAGTGGCGCCATTGTTTGCAGCTCCTGCGATCACATTGCCGGCGGCATTGGTGGTATAGGCTCTGCTACTGTTTCCGCCATTCAACTGGCCCAGGCCAACCATGCCGCTGGCCTGCGTCCAGCGGAAGGCTTCATACCTGCCGGTGGCGCCATTTAATGCATATCCTGCGATGACATCGCCGGCGGCATTGATGGCATTGGCGTAGCTAGTGTTTCCGCCATTCAGAGCTCCGAGCTCTGTGAGGGTGCCGGCGGCCTGCGCGTCTGCCGCCAGCAAGGCCAGGCCGAGGGCGACCGGCAGCCGTCGGCGGCTGATGTAGGGAGCGGCAGTGCCTGGCCGAATCTCCCTGGCGATGATACCGGGCATGCATGCATTCCTGCCGTCTGCCTTTAAGCTTGCGGGTATCAAGGTAGTAATCATGTCATCTCTCCACATCGGGTTATCTAGACGGCTAGTTGTGGTTTCTCAGCAGGTTGTTTATTCGGGGTATTCCGGAGTTCTGAAAGTGCGACCAACTAGGCACACCAGAAGCCTCGGACGAACCTGCATAAACAGGCCGTCTTACAGAACACGGAGAACAATCGGGGACAGACCACGTTTTACTCAAGATCAGGCGTAGGTTTGGGACGCCCTGACTCACCTTTTATTATTCTTTGCCCTAAGGCTGCTGCCACTTCGGCAGGCAATTTTGGCTACCAAATACGTAGTTTCCATTTGTCGATGTTCGTATCTAATCAACTAATAATGAATCTAGCTGATGGCGAAAAAATTCTCGATGGGAATAATCAGGGACAGACCACGATTTACTTAAGATCAGGCGTGCTTTTGGGATGTCCTGACTTACTGCTTATGAGTCTTCCGCTAAGGCTGCTTCCACTTCGGTGGGGAATTTGGCTGCCAAGTGCGTACTTTCCGTTCTTCGATGTTCGTATTTCATCGACTAACTCTTAATCTAGCTAGTAACGGAGTAACTCTCGATAAGCCGGGCGTTGAGGCCCTCACCTCAATTCAATGCTTGGTAGAGAGTATGTGGGGAAGCAGTTTCGAGGACTCGTTTTGCGCATTGGCCCGGTAAGTCGGCCAGCGATACTCTGCGGAGTGCTCATGCCTGCACGTACAGGAGCGCGCGACGGGGCAATAAAGTTTGGCTTCCATAGAGACTTGAATCTGGATGAGGAATTAGGGGGGTAAATTGTGGTCTGTCCCCTATTGTGTGCTTAACTGCGGGTGAGGCGCCAATCTGTGTGTCGTACCAAGCTTGACCGCCAGACTTAGAGCGGGCCTCTTCAAGAGCATATTGAAGGGCGGACCTGGCTGCAGTGAGGAAGGCGCTCAGCTCAAAAGAGAACTCGCGAAGTTCGAGCTCTGGATTGGCAAGCTTGGTGAGAAAGTATTGCGCTTCCTCTATCTTATGATCTTCGTTCACGCGGATCGATCTCCAACAGGCGCCTAACGTTTGGTTAAGGGGCGGGCTTTAGCCCGTCCCGGTGAGCGAAGCGAACGAATTGAACCAGTTGTTATATGGCAGCTGCATGGAAGCGACTATGCAGACGACATATTTCATCGACTATTGGCTGTGCCTCAAATTTGTGGCCGAGTATTTCGAATATTGCTGTATCAACGTAGAAGGCTCTAAACAGGTGTACTGGCACGCCTTGGCTATTGATGGAGCCGCCCACGTATGCAGGTATAACATGACCAACAATTGGCTTGCTATTTAGGTATATATCGAGATTCTCATCAAAATGTTCTAATTTATTTCTTAGGTTTCTATCGCGCAGGGGGCTTTCATCGGAAAGCTCTAAGAGCCGTTTTAGCTCTAGACCCCGCTTGGCGTGTAAATTTTCTTTACCTGCTTTGGATGGCCAGGCATATCTAGATATAGCGGCTGCGTGTGCGAATATATTTTGCAGATGATTCAAAATCGCGTCTTGTAACTCTCCGCCTATTTCATAATTCCCTTCGGCTTCGTTTGTCATGGAGGAAAATTCAGCGAGAAAATCTATGGAGAGCATGGCGGCTTCGCAATGAAATCTGATGCATTGCATATAAAACGCTATTGCTGGAGGCCAAATTCCTTCTGCCATGAAGGCTTCCTCAATTTTTCTGTGACATATAACGCCTGAATTAAGCCGAGCCGCGAAGCGGCTTCGGCTTGAATGAATTGTTAGGCCGCAGCCCGTGATTTTGGAACCCAGAACCGCCAAACATTGGCTGACACCTCAAAGGCGCAGAACTCAAGTTGCTGTTCTCCAGCCTTGATGCGATAGACGTGCCTCTCATACAACTGATCAGGAAACGAGAGGTTTGGAAGGTTGACGAGCTGCCGCCCAAGATCCTCCCAGTTGTGCTCCCAAGGGCAAACTCCATCCAGACGAAAGTCTGGATCTCCCTCCGTGACTGTGGTCAGCTCTCGCCAAATCGCAGGATGTTGTTTCATGCGGCCTAACGTTTGGTTAAGGGGCCGGCTTTAGGCGGTCCCGAGTGAGCGAAGCGAGCGGCCTTGAACCAGTTGTTAGGCAGAAATGCCTGGGACGACGCGTTGGTAGTTGCGGCAACGATGACCGAGCCTCTGCGGACTTTCAAGTATGAGCGGCAAAGCAGGTAAACACTTGTGCAAGGCGCATGCGCGCCAGCTTGAGTAGCAACCGGGCGATAGCCCACACGAACATGACGGCAATTTTCTCTGCTACGCAATGGCAGCGTTTTGAAAAACGAATGTGCGGTGACTAATCCAAATTCCATGCTTTGCAGATCCCTTAAAAATACGCTTAACACCCAGTTCTGCCGCGTTCATAATGGCGCAAAAAACAGCATAAACGTCGGCTGGGGCGCATCGTTATATGGCATGCGAGCCCTGGACAATTACAGAGAGACGGACTCCCTCTGGGTCACACCAATGCTTCCGCGCTGCACTGATAAATTTCTCAACAGACTCGCTAGTAGGGAAGTCAGTACGAATCTCGATAGCTTTCTGCTTTCCAGTAGCCTCCGGGTAGTCACGTTCAAGCTGCCCATCAGCAGTGGGCGCAACAGTGCCTTTTAGTTTTTCCTGTAGCTGGAATAACTGAACTTCACCCCAAGGCTCGGTTGCTACGATGTGCACGATAACTTCATTAGCTGTGGGGCTGAGGGACACTAAATCAATCACTCCGGGATTATCCAATGGCATGCACTAATGGTCCTGTGAGATATAACTATAAATAGACACCAAATGGTGTGATAACGCTTTGGCGGCCTGTGGTGGATAACATTCCTTGTCCTCTTTGCGGTCCCTGTCTAGGCTGGGGAGTGCAGCGGTCTGGATGACCGTATATAGGAGTTATGCGCCATGGACGGAAAGCCTCGGTTGCTCGATCAAGTTCGCGAGCAGATTCGTTTGAAACATTACTCGATTCGCACTGAGCGAGTCTATTGCGAGTGGGTTCGTCGGTTTATTCGATTTCACGCCTATAGGCACCCTGCGGAGATGGGCGCGGCGGAGGTGGAGGCGTTCCTGTCTGATTTGGCGGTGCGTCGGGATGTGTCGGCCTCCACGCAGAATCAGGCACTGGCTGCGTTGCTGTTCCTCTACAAACAAGTGCTCAAACTGGAGCTGCCCTGGCTGGGTGAAGTAGTGCGGGCCAAGAAGCCAGTGCGGTTGCCGGTGGTGTTGAGTGTCGAGGAAGTGAAGGCGGTGCTGGCGCGGCTTGAGGGTGAACTATGGTTGATCGCCAGCCTGCTGTATGGCTCGGGTATGCGGTTGATGGAGGTGATGCGTTTACGGGTAAAGGATGTGGATTTCACCGGGCAGCAGATCATGGTGCGTGATGGCAAGGGGATGAAGGACCGCGTCACGGTATTGCCGCAACGCCTGCGTGAGCCGTTGCGTAAACACTTGCTCGCAGTGAAGGCCGTCCACAATGCGGAGTTGCTGGCCGGGCGCGGTGATGTGTACCTGCCGCAGGCGTTGGAGCGCAAGTATCCCAAGGCTCCGGGGGAGTGGGGGTGGCAGTACGTGTTTCCGGCGCAGGGGTTGTCGACCGACCCTCGCAGTGGCAAGCGGCGGCGCCATCATGTCGATGAAAAACGATTGCAGCGCGCTTTCAAGGTGGCGGTGGGGGCGGTGGGCATCGTGAAACTGGCGACTCCGCATACGCTCCGCCATTCGTTCGCCACGCATTTGCTGGAAAGCGGCCAGGACATCCGCACGGTGCAGGAGCTACTGGGCCACGCGGATGTGAAAACCACGATGATCTATACGCACGTGCTCAATCGCGGTGGCCTTGCGGTGCTTAGTCCGCTGGATCGGCCTTGAGCCGAGGCGCTCGCCTCGTGCGCGCGGTGCGCATGGCGCACCCTACGGCTGGTATTTCGTGGCGTTTTCGGCCCTTTCCCCCAGCCCCTCTCCTATGAATGGGACAGGGGTGCAGTAGGGAGCTCTCGATCAGGAGATCAGACCAGCTCGGCCCACATGTCGTACTCGTCGGCATCGACGATGCGCACGCGGACCTTGTCGCCGGGCTGGACGGCGGTGGTTTCTATAAACACGCTGCCGTCGATTTCCGGGGCGTCGGCCCAGGAGCGCCCGACGGCGCCTTCGTGGTCGACTTCATCGATCAGCACGTCCATTTCCAGACCGATCTTGCGTTGCAGGCGCGCAGTGCTGATGGCTTGCTGGTGTGCCATGAAGCGGTCCCAGCGGTCCTGCTTGACGTCGTCGGGGACGATTTCCAGGTTCATGTCGTTGGCCGGCGCGCCGTCCACCGGGGAGTACTGGAAGCAGCCGACGCGGTCGAGCTGGGCTTCGGTGAGCCAGTTCAGCAGGTACTGGAAGTCTTCTTCTGTTTCGCCGGGGAAACCGACGATGAAGGTGGAGCGGATGGTCAGCTGCGGGCAGATCTCGCGCCACTGCTTGATGCGCGCCAGGGTGCGGTCCTCGAAAGCCGGGCGTTTCATCGCCTTGAGCACTTTCGGGCTGGCGTGCTGGAAGGGGATGTCGAGGTAGGGCAGCAGCTTGCCGGCGGCCATCAGCGGGATGACGTCGTCGACGTTGGGGTACGGGTAGACGTAGTGCAGGCGCACCCACACGCCCATGCTCGACAGCGCCTCGCAGAGTTCGAGCATGCGTGTCTTGACCGGGCGGCCGTCCCAGAAGTCGGTCTTGTACTTGAGGTCGACGCCGTAGGCGCTGGTGTCCTGGGAGATCACCAGCAGCTCCTTCACGCCGGCCTTGACCAGGCGCTGGGCTTCGCTGAGCACGTCGCCCACCGGGCGGCTGACCAGTTTGCCGCGCATGCTGGGGATGATGCAGAAGCTGCAGCTGTGGTTGCAGCCCTCGGAAATCTTCAGGTAGGCGTAGTGGCGCGGGGTGAGCTTGATGCCTTGCGGCGGCACCAGGTCGATCAGCGGGTTGTGCTCGATGTTCGGCGGCACCACTTCGTGTACGGCATTGACCACCTGCTCGTACTGCTGCGGGCCGGTGACGGCGAGCACGCTGGGGTGCACGTCGCGGATCGCGCTTTCCGACACGCCCATGCAGCCGGTGACGATCACCCGGCCGTTCTCGGCCAGCGCTTCGCCGATGGCGTCCAGCGATTCGGCCTTGGCGCTGTCGATGAAGCCGCAGGTGTTGACCACCACCACGTCGGCATCCTGATAGGTGGGCACGACCTCGTAGCCCTCCATGCGCAGCTGCGTGAGGATGCGCTCGGAATCGACCGTGGCTTTCGGGCATCCGAGACTGACGAAACCCACTTTGGGGGCGGTGGCGGTGGACATGGCGGCTAACCTCGAGGAGCGCTCCGGGAGGCGCCCTTGATCAAAAAGTGCGCAATTCTAGCGGCACGTCCGGGTCTTGGATAGCCTCGGCGTCGGTTCCCGCCGATTGGTCGCTAATGGCTGGCCGCGCGGATCTGCCCGAGGTGCCGGTCCGCCTCGTCCTGAACCTGTTGGCGCGCCGTGCGCAGGCGCTGGCGTTCGCTCTCGTCCACGAGTTCGCGCAGGTCCACGTCGAGGTTGATCAGCAGCGCGCAGAGCCCGGCATGCAGGAGCAGGGCGCCGGCTTCGATATCGCTGACCAGGGCATCGGCGGTTTGCGGTCGCGCCTCGCTCGCGAGCGCCAGGGCCTGGGCGCAGCAACGTGCGGCGTCGAGCGAGACCGCCGAGGTCTTGCGCGCGGCGCGCTGCCGGTTGGGCGCCTGGGATTCGTCGTGCCGCAGCGCTTCCATATAGTCGGCGAAGGCCAGCACGTCGGCATCGGCGTAGTCGGCGAGGGCGTGCAGCAGGGTTTCCACCTGGGCGATCAGCGCGCCGCGCGCGGCTTGCGGCTGTTTCGCCTGAGAGGTGCGCAGGGCCATCAGCACCAGCGCCAGGCCGAGGTTGGCGCTGACCACCGCGGCGGCGCCGCAACTGGGTGTGGGCGATGGCGCGGCGACCGCGTCGCGGAACCGGGTGAGGCTCTGGGACCAGAGGGTTTCGTGGCGCGGCATGGGCGATCTTCCTGGCTGACCCGCTTTTGAGCGCGCCCGGCGACGAGCGTTCATTCAGCGGCCTGTCGTCCGGCAACCGGCCGCGAGGGGGAGCGTTGCCGATCGTGGCCTGTCTACCGTTCAGGCAACCACGAGCGTAGGAAGTCATGCGGATCGAAGCCATCGTCGAGTATTTCAAGGAGCACCACCTGCTGCTGGCGACAGCCGAGTCCTGTACCGCGGGCAACATCATCACCCTGTTGGCGTCCTGCCCTGGCAGCGGGCGCTATCTGGACGCCGGCTACGTGGTCTATTCGCCGGATGCGAAGAAGCGCCTGCTCGCGGTGCAGCAGGCCACCATCGACCGCTTCGGCCTGACCAGCGAGCAGGTCGCCCGCGAGATGGCCGCCGGCGCGCTGCGCGACAGCCCGGCGAATGTCGTGGTCGCCACCACCGGCGTCGCCGGGCCGGATGGCCTCGACGGGATCGCGCCAGGAACCGTGTGCTTCGCCTGGGCGTTCAGCGGTCAGGAGGCGTTGCGCCTGTTCTCCCGCACCGAGCATTTTCCGGGCGACCGGATGGCCGTGCTCGGCGCGGCATCCACCTTCGCGCTGGCCGAGATTCCGCGTCTGCATGCCAGCCTCGCCCACCGTTGAATCACTTCTCCTTTCAGCATGGGATACAGCCTATGAGCAACGATGTTTCCAGCCGTCAGCAACGCATCATCCGCGAACTGCAGGTGAGCCCGGAATTCGACGCTGCGAGCGAAGCGCGGCGGCGCATCGACTTCCTCGTCGCGCAGATGCGCAACAGCCGCCGGCATGTGCTGGTGCTGGGTATCAGCGGCGGTGTCGATTCCAGCGTGGCCGGGCGCCTGGCCCAGCTCGCCGTGCAGCAACTGCGCGAGGAGGGCGAGCCCGCCACCTTCATCGCCGTGCGCCTGCCCTACGTCGAGCAGCACGACGAGGCGGACGCGCGTGCGGCACTGGACTTCATCCAGCCCGACGAGCTGCTGAGGGTCGACATCGGCCCGGCCAGCGACGCGCTGTTGCAGGCGACGAGGGACGCCGGACTGGCGTTTCGCGATGCGGCGCAGGAGGATTTCGTCCTCGGCAACATCAAGGCGCGCCAGCGGATGATCGCCCAGTACGCCATCGCCGGCGCGCGTGACGGCCTGGTGATCGGCACCGACCACGCGGCAGAAGCGCTGATGGGGTTCTTCACCAAACACGGCGACGGCGCCTGCGATGTGGCGCCGCTGTACGGGCTGAACAAGCGCCGCGTGCGTGCCGTCGGCCGCTGGCTCGGGGCTCCCGAGGCGCTGACCGAGAAGGTCCCGACCGCCGACCTGGAAAGCCTGCGCCCCGGCCACGCCGACGAAACCGCGCTCGGCGTGCGCTACGAGGAAATCGACGATTTCCTCGAGGGCAAGCCGGTGAGCGAGGAGGCCAGCCGGATCATCCTGCGCACCTACGACAACAGCGCGCACAAACGGGCGCTGGCGGTCACGCCCTGAGGCCCCGCGCTGCTCAGCGCTGCAACTGCGCGCGCAGGTAAGGCGCGGTGCGGCTCACCGTGCTGCGCGCCACCTCGCGCGGCGCCCCGCAGGCGACCACGCGGCCGCCGGCGTCGGCAGCGCCGGGGCCGATATCGATCACCCAGTCTGCCTGCGCCACCACATGCATGTTGTGCTCGACCAGCACCACCGTGTTGCCGTCATCCACCAGTTCGCCGAGCTTGGCCATCAGCCGGTCGATGTCCAGCGGGTGCAGGCCGGTGGTGGGCTCGTCCAGCACGTACAGCGTGGCGCCGCGCTGGCTGCGTTGCAGTTCCGACGCCAGCTTGATGCGTTGCGCTTCGCCGCCCGAGAGCTCGGTGGCGGGCTGGCCGAGGCGCAGGTAGCCCAGGCCGATGTCGCGCAGCAGCCGCAGCGGGCGCACGACGGCGGCTTCCTCGGCGAAGAAATCGCAGGCGGCGTCCACGGTGAGTTGCAGCACCTCGGCGATGTTCTTTTCGCGCCAGGTGACTTCCAGCGTCTGCGGGTTGTAGCGCGCGCCCTGGCAAGCCGGGCAGGGCGCGTAGACGCTGGGCATGAACAGCAACTCGACGCTGACGAAGCCCTCGCCCTCGCAGGTGGCGCAGCGGCCCTTGGCGACGTTGAAGGAGAACTGCCCGGCATCGTAGTGACGGCGCCCGGCCTGCGGCGTGGTGGCGAAGAGCTTGCGTACGCCATCGAACAGGCCGGTGTAGGTGGCGAGGTTGGAGCGCGGCGTGCGGCCGATTGGCTTCTGGTCCACCTGAACCAGCCGGCGGATGCGTTGCATGCCGGCGACCACGCGTCCCTCGGTCGCCGGCAGCACGGCGTCCTCCAGGCTCGCTTCCTCGCCGTCGGCGGCGGACACGGCATGGCCCAACTGGGCGCCGACCAGTTCCAGCAGCGCCTGGCTGACCAGGCTGGATTTGCCCGAGCCGGACACCCCGGT